>NZ_CANPVO010000033.1 GCF_947581785.1 Candidatus Palauibacter polyketidifaciens
CGGACCTCTACCAGCTCACCATGCTCAAGGCGTACTGGGAACACGGGATGCGCGAGACGGCCGTGTTCGAGTTCTTCGTCCGCCGTCTCCCCCCGAATCGCAATTTCCTGTTGGCTGCGGGCCTGGCTCAAGCTCTCGACTACCTGGAAGGCCTGCGTTTCGAGCCCGACGAACTCGAGTGGCTCGGCGGCCAGCCCGGCTTCCCCCCCGCCTTCGTCGACTGGCTCGCCGATCTGCGCTTCACCGGGGATGTGGACGCCATGCCCGAGGGGACCGTCTTCTTCCCGGATGAACCGCTGCTGCGCGTGACCGCGCCGCTCCCTCAGGCGCAACTCGTCGAGACACGACTCATCTCGCTGCTCAACTTCTCCTCCCTCATCGCCTCGAAGGCAGTCCGCTTCCGGCTCGCGGCCCCGACGGCCCGGCTGGTGGACTTCGGCCTGCGGCGGGCACACGGCTCGGAAGCGGGGCTACTCGCCGCCCGGGCCGCCTATCTTGCCGGCTTCGACGGCACGGCGACCGCACTTGCGGGCCAGCGCTGGGGGATCCCGACCTTCGGCACCATGGCCCATTCGTTTATCCAGGCGCACGACAGCGAAGCCGAGGCCTTCATTCGCTTCGCCCGCGCCCATCCCGAGAACGCGGTGCTGCTCATCGACACGTACGACACCGAGGCGGGCGCGTCGAAAGTCGTGGAGACCGCGGCCGACCTCCTGGCCGAAGGCATCGAGATTGGGGCGGTGCGGCTCGATTCCGGAGACGTCGCGTCCCACGCCCGCAGCGTGCGCCGGATTCTGGATGACGGAGGCTGTCCCGGAGTCCGGATCTTCGCGAGCGGTTCGCTCGACGAGCACGGCGTGGCCCGGCTGGCCGACGTCCCGATCGATGGCTTCGGCATCGGGGCCGCCCTCACCGTTTCCGCGGACGAGCCGGCGCTCGACAGCGTCTACAAACTTCAGGAGTACGCTGGCCGGCCACGCCGCAAGCGCTCGGAAGGGAAGGCGACGTGGCCGGGTCGCAAACAGGTCTTTCGCACCTGCGAACGCGGTCGACTCGCGCGCGATGTCCTGGGGCTCGACGACGAGGCATTGTCCGGCGAGGCCATGCTTGTGCCCGTGGCGCGCGCCGGAGCACGACTGCGGTCGGATCCCCCGCTGGAGGAGATCCGCGATCGTGTCCGAGCCTCGCTGGAAACGCTACCGGCGGAGCTTCGGGGACTCGAGTCGGCTCCCACGCCGTTCCCGGTGGAACCATCGCCGGCCGTGCGTGAACTCGCCCGGGAGGTCGACCGCCGGACTTCCGGCGACGACGTCGGGGAGGGCTTCGCGGCGACCGGCACACCCGGCTAGCTTTCTCAACACGACCGTGTTCGAGGAGGTCAAATGAGGTTCGCCAAACTTTCTCTGGGGTTCGCCCTCGCCGCGTACGCCGCGGCTCCCTTCGCCGCGGCCGGCGAGCAAGCGTCGCAGACCGGCGCCACCGCCTTCGTCGGCGTGAACGTGATTCCGATGGATTCCGAGCGGGTCCTCACGGGACACACCGTCGTCGTGCGCGGCGACCGGATCGTCGCGGTCGGGCCGGCCGCCGAGGTCGACGTGCCGGACGGCGCTCGTCGCATCGACGGCGCCGGGAAGTACCTGATGCCGGGACTGTCGGAGATGCACGGACACACGCCGGGCGGCTTTCCGACCGACACCTTCCGCGAACAGGTGATGTTCCTCTACGCCGCGAACGGCGTGACGACCGTGCGGGGGATGCTCGGACTGCCCGGCGACCTGGAGTTGAAGGCCAGGGCGAACACGGGCGAGATCTGGGGGCCGACGCTCTACCTCGCGGGTCCGAGCTTCAACGGCAACTCGGTCACGTCGCCGTCGCAGGCGGCGGAACGCGTGTGGATCCAGAAAGAGGAAGGGTGGGACCACCTGAAGATCCACCCGGGACTCACCGTGCCGGAGTACGACGCGCTTGCCGCCGCCGCCGCACAGGCCGGCATTCGCTTCGGGGGCCACGTCCCGGCCGATGTCGGGATCCGCCATGCCATCCTCATGGGACAGGAGACCTTCGACCACCTCGACGGCTACCTGGAGGAGGCGGGAGGCGTCCGCGGCCCCATGGACCCAGCGAAGCTGGAGGAACTGTTCGCGCTGACGATCGGCGCCCGGGCGTGGGTCGTGCCCACGATGGTCCTCTGGGAAGTGGGCGTCATCGGCTTCGGCGACCCCGAGGCGCTCGCGGCCTATCCCGAGATGCGCTACTGGCCTCCGCAGGGCGTCCAGGGCTGGAAGGACCGCCTCCAGGCGATCCAGGCGCGCGGCAACTGGGACGTGGAGCAGGCGCGCCTCCACGCGAGTAACCGGACGCGTCTCCTCGGCATGATGAACGAGGCCGGCGTGGGCATCCTCATGGGCACGGACTCACCGCAGATGTTCAGCGTCCCCGGCTTCTCGCTCCACCGCGAACTCGCGGCGATGGCCGACGCCGGGATGTCGCCGTACGAGATTCTCGCCAGCGGCACCCGGAACGTCGGGGACTACTTCCAGGGCTACGACACCTTCGGGACGGTGGCCGCCGGCCGGCGGGCCGATCTCATTCTGACGAACACGAACCCCCTCGACGACGTGGCGAACGTCGCGGACCGCGCCGGCGTCATGGTGCGCGGCGTGTGGAAGTCCGAGGAGGAGATCCAGCAGGGGCTGGCCGAGATCGCCGCCAGCTTCGGCAACTGACGGAGACGCACGGGACGGAGACGATGATGACGGAGAATGGAACCGTACGCGGCGTGGTCGAGCGCCACGAAGGGATCATTACGGTGCGGGGTGGCGGCAGGCACCGGGCCTGGAACGGGATCGAATACAAGACCGGGATGTGGGCGGAGAACGTTGGCTCGAACGCCCTCTCCATGAACGTGGCGATGATCCCGCCGGGCGGCGTCGCGAAAGCACACATCCATGTGGATTTCGAAGTGATGCTCTACATCCTCGCCGGGCGCGTCCGCCACGAGTTCGGGCCTCGGCTGGAGAAGACGCTCGACAACGAAGCGGGCGACTTCATCTTCATCGAACCCGGCGTCCCCCACGAGGTGTTCAACCTCAGCGACACCGAGCCCGTCGTCGCGGTGGTCGCGCGCTCGGACGCGCAGGAGTGGGAGAACATCGTCGACTTCCAGCGCCCCGTGCGAGACTCACGGTAGATGCCAGGGCGCGGGACGTTCGTGCGGGCACACCGGCGGCGGAGGGAGACGAACCATAGGTCTTGAAATATGAGCATTGAATGTTCATATTTCATGGATGATCGCTCGTCCCGCGCACGTCGCTGAACTCGTCCGGAAGCTGGACGCCAACCCGGTCGTCGCCTTGCTCGGCGCCCGCCAGGTGGGCAAGACGACGCTCGCCGGCATGCTGGCGAGCACCCTCGCCGAGACGCAACGTCCGGTCACGAGCTTCGACCTGGAAGATCCGCGCGACCTCGCCAGACTCGATGAGCCGACGCTCGCCCTGGAACCCCTGCGCGGCCTGGTGATCATCGACGAAATCCAACGCAGGCCGGACCTCTTCCCCGTCCTGAGGGTGCTTGCGGACCGCCGGCCGAGACCCGCGCGCTTTCTCGTCCTGGGCAGCGCCTCGCCCGAGTTGCTGCGCCAGGGGTCGGAGTCCTTGGCGGGCAGAATCTCGTTTCACGATCTCGGCGGTCTCGATCTGGCCGAGGTCGGACCCGAGCGGTGGCGCAGGCTGTGGCTGCGGGGCGGATTCCCCAGGGCATGGCTGGCGCGCAACAATGAGGCGAGCGCGGAGTGGCGGCGCGACTTCATCCGAACGTTCGTGGAACGCGACCTGCCGAGCCTCGGCATTTCCCTGCCGCCGCGGCTCCTGCACGATTTTTGGACCATGCTCGCCCACTATCACGGGCAGATCTGGAACGGGGCGGAACTGGGGCGCGCCTTTGGCATCGCACACACGACGGTCCGGCGCCACCTTGACCGCATGACCGGGGCCTACGTCATGCGCCAGTTGCGGCCGTGGCGGGAGAACCTCGGCAAGCGCGTCGTCAAGTCGCCCAAGGTCTACATCGCCGACAGCGGTCTCCTGCACGCGCTGCTCGATATCCCGACGGCGCGCGACCTCGCGGCCCACCCCAAGGTCGGTGCGAGCTGGGAGGGATTCGCCCTCGAACAGGTCGTGCGCCGCCTGGGCGCCCGCCCGGAAGAGTGCTACTTCTGGGCCGTGCACGGCGGCCCGGAACTGGATCTTCTCGTGGTCCGCGGCCGGCGGCGTCGCGGCTACGAGTTCAAGCGCACCGACGCGCCCCGCGCCACGGCTTCCATGCACGCCGCGATGCGCCACCTCGGGCTTGACCAGCTGGATGTCGTGCATGTAGGAAACGATACCTTCCCGCTGACCGACGGGGTCCGGGCGGTTGGCGGGGGAGACATATTCACCGCAGTCGCACCGCTGTAGGCGGATCGGGCGCATCCGTAACGACATGGAGATCGACGAGCCCTTCCGCCGCGGCTTCAGAATCCGAGCGACGCAGTCTCCCGCCTCACGTCTCCCGCCGCGGTCATCACCCCGGTTTCCGGGTCGCGCCATGTCACCGTCGGAGCGCCGGCACGCCAGTTCCACAGGCCCCAGGAGCGCACATCGTGGCCCATGGCGCGCAGCGCCTCGGCCGTCTCCGCCGGGATCCGGTCCTCCATGTAGAGGACGGCGGGATTCCGGTTCACCTCGCTCCCGGTAGCCGGGAAGTTGTAGCTGCCGAAACGGGGCTGGTCCAACGCCTGCTCGGGGGACATGCCCCACACCACGACGTTCAGAAAGACCTGCAGGAGGCACTGCATCTGCTGGTCGCCGCCCGGGGTCGAGAGCCCCATGAACGGCTCACCATCCTTCACCACCAGGAGGGGAGAGTTCGTGTTCCGCGGGCGCTTGCCGGGCGCCATCACGTTGGCCAAGTCGGGGTCCAGGTTGAACTGGCCCATGCGGTTGCCGAGTCCGAAGCCCCATCCCGGGATCATGGGCGTGAAGGTGTGGCCGTCGCTCTCGGTGAGAGAAAACACGTTGCCCTCGCCGTCCATCACATTCAGAGAGGAGGTGTCGAAGGAGGGGGCTCCAGCGTCGGCATCGTCCGACCCCCGATGCTCCGGCGCGGCGGCAACGGGCTGACCTTCCGGTACCACGAAGCTCGCGGGTGCGCCCTCCGCGACCGCCGCCATCCGTACCGGATCGCCCCACGGAGGCATGTCCGGGAACGCGCGATTCTCGTCGATGAGCCCGATGCGCTCGCGCGCGTACGCCTTCCCGTACAATCCCTCCGGAGCGGGCGCGAAATCCGGATCCCCGACGTACTTGTGGGCGTCCGCCATCGCGAGGTTGACCACCTGTGAGACGAGGTGGATGTACTCCGGTGTGTTGTAGCCCAGGGCGCGCAGGTCGTAGTTCTCCAGCATGTTGAGCATCAGGATGATGCGTGGCCCCTGGCTCCACCCGTCGCCGGCGTGCACGTCGTAGCCGTTGAAGCCGGTCGCCAGCGGCTCCTCCCACCGACTCTCGTATCCCGCCATGTCCTCATAGCGGACGATGCCGTCGTGCTCCCGGAAGAAGCGGTCCACATCGCGCGCGGGGTCCCCGCGGTAGAAGGCGTCCCGGGCGGCGCGGATTCCTTCGGAACGGCTTCTTCCCGCCGCCAGCGCCTGCTGCTCGGCCTCCATCATGTAGCGGATGAGCCGCCCCAGGTCGGCGTTCACCATGAGATCGCCCAGGCGCTGCTCGCCGACCCCGTTGGGGAACCAGAAGTCGCGATTATACGGAAAGGCGAGGATCTCCTCCGTCTGATCCTCGGTCATCCATTTCTGCATCTTGTAGAGGTGATAGCCCTCCTCGGCGATGCGCAGCGTCGGCTGCGCGGCCTCGCCGAAACTGAGGGTGCCGAAGCGGTCGAGGGCGGCGAGCCAGACGTCCACGTCGGCGGGAATCAGCGCGTTGTTGATGGGCGACTTGCCGTGCTCGAGGAAGTAGTCGAGGGTGGCGAGCGCGGGTGAGGTTCCCGCGCCGACCCGGGTGATCACGCGATCCTCGGCCGCGCTGTAGATGATGAGCGGCGCGACCCCGGTCCATCCCGCGTAGTCCATCTTGAGCGCCTTGAGCGCCATCCCCGCGGTCACCCCGGCATCGAAGGCGTTTCCTCCCGCCCTCAGCACGTCGTAACCGGCCTGCGTGGCGAGATAGTGCCCGGAGGAGATCACCCCGTGCGTGCCCATGATCCGCGGCCGCATGGCTTCGACGTTGTCGGCGTCGTGGACCGCGCCGTGACTCCGGAACGGAGCGATGGTGGCGAAGACGCCTTCCTCGGCGGCTGCGGACTCCTCCGGGACGTCCATCCCCGGACTGCACGCCGCGACGAGTGCCAGAGCTGCGACTGCGATCACACGTGCGAAGGGCTTCATCGCGTCATCCTCCTGTATCCGCTTGCTTCCCACACCCCTGAAGCTACTTCCGCGGATCGCTCCGGCAACGACGCAACCGGGCGCTCCCGCGGGAACGTCAGACCGCGGTCAGCCCCTCCAGTGCGGCCAGGGCGTCGGCCCGACCACGCGCTTCCGGGAAGAGTTCGAGCGCGAGGGCGACGATGCCGGTCGCGTTCGCCACGGCGAAGCTGATGCCGTTGAGGTTGCGCGTCGGCGGGACGCCCGGAATGGGCCGCGGGTAGCCCGACGCATACAGGACGCGCCGCCCATCGCGGCGACCGATGCGGACGCGGTGCCGCGGCAGGTCCCAGTCGAGGCACACGCCGAGCGCGCCGGGGAGGCTGCCCGGCAGCCAGCGCTCTCCCTCGTGGGAATAGGCCGCGATGACGAGCGTTCCGGCTCGCGCGGCGTGCTCGACCGCGGGCTGCAGCATCTCGATGCGGCTCCGGCGGGGCGTTCCGAGGCTCAGATTGGCCAGCTGGCAGCCGCGCTCCCCGGCCCAGTCGATGGCCTTCGCCAGCGTCCGGGCGCTCGTCGCAAGTTCCTCGTGAAAGACGCGGACGACACGGACCCGCGCGCCCGGCGCCTTCTCCTGGATGGCCGCGGTCACGGCGGTCCCGTGGCCCAGCCGGTCGGTCAGGTCGTCGTGCTCGCGCCCGTCGGGGGTGAGCGCGATGCCGCCCGCCAGGAGCCCCAGGTGCGGATGGCCCGGATGCGCCCCGCTGTCGATGACCGCGATCGAGACGCCCCGGCCGGTCCGGCTCCAAAGCGGTGCCGCGCGCATCCGCACGGAGGGCGCCACGGGCGGTCCCGCGGCGGGCGCCGTCACCCGGCGAACAGGGCGCGGAACGCACCCGGTCGACTGTCGAGCTCCGCCGGCCGCCCGTCCTGCGCGACCCGCCCGTCGCGGAGCACGACCACGCGCTCCGCCCGCCGCGCGAGCTCGGGACGGTGCGTGATGAGCACCGTGGTCCGCCCCCGCATCAGCGCCGCATAGCCCTCGAGCACCTGCGCCTCCGAGGCCGGGTCCAGCGCTCCCGTCGCCTCGTCGAACACGAGCACGGCCGGATCCGCGAGGAAGGCCCGCGCCACGGCCACGCGCTGCCGCTCGCCGGCGGATAGCTGCCGGCCCCGCTCCCCGACGACCGTCTCAGCCCCCTCCGGAAGCGATGCCATCAACCCATCGAGCGCGGCCGCCGCGAGCGCCCCGGCGACCTCCAGGTCCGTCGCGTCGGGCTTGGCATAGCGCACGTTCTCGGCGATCGATGCGTGGAAGATGAACGGATCCTGCTCCACCACGGCGACGTTCCGGCGCACGTCGGCCAGCGCGAGCTCCCGCAGGTCCCGTCCGTCGAGCAGCACCCGCCCGCCGTCCGGGTCGAGCTGGCGCGAGAGCAGATCCGCGACCGTCGACTTCCCGCTCCCGCTCGCCCCAACGAGCGCGACCACCTGCCCGGCGGCCACCTCCAGCGACACGCCTTCCAGCACCTCGCCTCCCCGCCCGAAGCCGAGCCGCACATCCTCCAGAACCAGCGCCCCGGAAGCCCGCCCCAGCCGCTCCGCCCCCTCTGCCTCCACGACCTCCAGCGGCGTGTCAAACAGTTCATGGACGCGGACGAGCGACGCCCGCGCGCTCGCCAGATTCGCGTACAGCCCCATCAGCGCCTGCACGGGGAAGAGGAGCCGCATCTGGTAGGCCATGAACGCGACGAACGTCCCCAGCGTCGTCGCCTCCGTGATGACCCGGTAACCCCCGTACAGGAAGACGGCCGCCGTCCCCGTCTGCAGGAGGACCCCCGGCAGGCCTCCCGCCAGGTACGTGTACCGGCGCATCGACAGCAGGGCCCGCACGAAGCGGTCGTTGTGGCGCCCGAACCGCGCCGCCTCCCGCTCCTGGGCGTTGGACGCCACCACCGTGCGCACGCCCTGCAGCGTCTCGATGAGGAAGCTCCCGATGTCCGCGCTCCGCTCCCGCAGTTGCGTCACGCGCCCCTCGAGCCGGTTCCGGTATCTCACCAGCGCCCAGAGGCTCGGCGGCAGCGCGATGAGCCCCGCCAGGAAGAGCCGAGCATCGAGATAGACGAGCATCCCCACCGTCCCGACGAGGAAGAGCACGTTCCCGAACAGCCCGAGCGCCGCGTCCGCGGTCACCCGCTGGATCTCGCCGATGTCGCTGTTGATGCGCGAGACGATGTCCCCGAACGGCGTCCGCGCGTAGAACCGCGGCGAAAGCCTCTGCAGGTGGCGGTAGAGCGCCAGCCGCATGTCGAACAGGATGCCGGCCGACACCCGCGTGTACCGCATCCCGCTCGCGACGTTCGCCCCGAAACCGAGGAGGGTGATTCCGATGAAGAGGCCGACGATCCTGAGCAGGAGAGGGAAGTCTCCCCCCAGGATCGCATCGTCGATCATCGACTTCGACAGGTAGGGAAGCGCGAGCCCGAGGGCGGTCCCGGTCGTGGAAAGGAGGACCACGGGAAGCAAAGCCCCCGCGTACGGTCGGACGTAGGCGAGGGCTCGGCGAAGGTGCGGGTCCCGGATCACGCGGACCTCACGAACTCGAACGCCGGATCGAAACCGGATCGCGGGCCGGGATCAGCCCGGATCGGGCACCACGACGACGCTCGTCATGTCCGCGTCCAGCGTCACCGTGCGCAGGAACTCGAACGTCTCCTCGTCGTAGATGTCGATCGTGCTGCCGGCATTGTAGATGTAGAGCTTCGTGCCGTCGGCGCTCGGCATCAGCGCCATCCGCGGCCGCCCCGCGAAGGTGACGCGCCCGGCGACCCGCCGGTCCCGAAGATCGAACTTCCACATTTCGTAGTGCCCGATCTCGGACTTGAGCCCGTATCCCTTCGTCCCGTCCGGAGAGAGCACGAACGACACCCCCTCGTCGGGGCCGATCGGGTGGAACTCCACGTCCTGCCCGGCCAGATCCACGGTCGCGATGCCCATGAGACGTCGGTTCTGGAGCGGATCCGTCATGCGGAAGAGGCCCGTGTAGACGCCGCCATCCTCCTGGTACGGGCTCTCGCCGAACGGCAGCCGCATCTCGCCCAGCCCCGGCTCCAGCGGCTCCGAGATATCCCAGCGGTCGACCTCCTCGAAGGTCTCCGAGTCGAGCGCGACGAGGTCGTCCGCGAACATGTACAGGAGGTCGCCGTCGGGGGAGAACCGGAAGTTGGCGAACCGGCGCGGCTCCTCGCCGGGCCAGGGGATAGTGTCGGTCACCTCGTACGTGCCGAGGTCGAGACGAAGGATGGTCGGCTCGCCGATCTCGTACCGGTCCGCGAGCTTCGTGCGGCTCTGCACGAACATCGCCATCCATTCCTGGTCGGGATGGACCTGGAAGGAACGGATCCAGGTGCGCGTCGCGCCTTCGCTCAGCGTGAACTCTCCGATGGACTCCTTGGAGGGGAGCGCAATGATCTCGATCGTCTCGAAGAACGGATCCATCACGTAGAGCCGCGACCGGTCCTCGGAGACGTCGAGACGAAGGGAGATCGGACGCTTGACCGGGATCCTGTCCACGACTTCCTCGGTGGCCTCATCCCAGACGAGGACTTCATTGCTGTAGTTGCCCATGTACCAGTGGGCGTTGCGGCCGTTCCCCTGAGCCTCCAGCGCCCGGACCCCGCTCAGGGCACAGGCGAAGGCGGCGACCGCGGCGAGACCGGCCGCGCGCGTCCGGACCATCCGCGGGAGGCTCACGGGAAGACGAGGTCCAGCTTCCGCCAGTCCTTCTGCGCCGACGCGCACTGCGACGTCCAGTCCGGCGAGTGGTTGAGCTGGTCGGGCACGTGCGCCGGCCAGAAGCAGGCGAGGTGGCAGTCGAACAGGTCCCGCTCCACCGGCTGGCACAGCCCGGCCGTGCCGCCGGTCGAATCGACCTCCCAGCCGGGCGAGAAGACGAGCGAGCACCCGAGTGGGATGTGAGGCCCCTCCGGCCGGCTCTCGAGCCCCACGACGTCCAGCTCATCGCGGGCCACCTGAGCCTCGATGCGGCCTGCCTTCTGGTTGATCGGCTTCAAGTGTTTCACGTCTTCCCCCCTCGCATGCGAAGGTCGGCCGGGCCCGCGCCCGGCCGCGTCAATGGTCGAAGCGGGCCAGGTACTCCGGGTTCCGCTCCGACAACTCTCCGTAGATCTCCAGACACGTGTGCGTCCACGTCCGGACCCAGTTGCAGAAGTGCAGGTTGGGCGCGGTCGTCTCGCCGTGTCTCGTGTGCGCTTCGTGATAGCAGCCGCCCGAGCAGATGGGCCGGGCCCAGCACGTATGGCAGTCCGTCTTGTTCTTGATGTGGTGATCCTCGAGGAAATCCTTCTGCCGCTCCCGGTCGATCCCCTCGGCGACAGTCCCGAAGCTGTGGTCGTTCGAGTAGGCGAAGCGGTGGCAGAGCGAGACGTCGCCCCCCGTCGTCACGCCCATCAGCCCGAGCCCGGCCCCGCACGGATATGCCTTGCTCACGCCCTTGTGGATCTCCTCCAGCGTGTCCTTCACGTTCGAGAAGCCGTGGTGCCGGTTCTCCACCGCGTGGTCCAGCCAGTCGCGCGCCAACTCCCCGAACTGGCGCAGCATGCGGTCGTATCCCTCGTCCTCGATCTCGTAGTCACGCCCGGAGGATGTCGTGACCGGGGCGAAGCCCACCTCCCAGAACCCCATCTCCTCCGTCAGGTGCTCGTAGATCCGGTGGATGTCGAGGTTTTCCCGGGTGAGCGTCACGCGCGCCCCGATCGGGCGGGACTTGTGACGCTTGAGGAGCTCCTTGATCCGGGGCTTGACGGTCTCGTAGGAGCCCTTGCCGCTGTGGAAGACCCGCATGCGGTCCTGCATCTCCTTCGGGCCGTCGATGGAGACGGTCACGCCGATCTCGTTGTCCGCCAGCCACTCGATGATGTCGGGGCGGAGGAGCGTCGCGTTCGTCGTGAGGCTGAACTCGAGCCGCTTCCCCTCCTCCTCGGCGCGGCGGCGGGCGTAGGCCACCGTGTCCTGGAGGACGGGGAAGTTGAGCAGCGTCTCTCCTCCGAAGAAGGTGAGGTGCGCGACTTCGAGCGGTCCCGACTCCTTGAGGAGAAACTCCACGCTCTCTCGCGCGGTCTCGTCCCCCATGAACTTCGGGTCGTCCGTGCAGGTCGTGTCGACGATTTTGTCTTCGCCGTACTCGTAGCAGTAGGTGCACGCGAGATTGCACTTGTTCGTGACGTTGAGGACCATCGTCGTGAGCGGGAAGCCGTCGGGCGGCAGATCGTTCACGACCTGTTCGCCGGTAGCCCCCGCCTCCCCGATGGCGCGGATCTGCTGGAGTTCCAGCAACCCGTCGTGTACGCGGTCGACGGAGTACCGGTCCGAGAGCGAGTTCACGACTTCCCCCGGCGCGCGGGGACCGTAGCTGAGCAGATCGAGGATCGCGGAGGATGCCGCGTCGATCCGGAAGATGCCGGCCGAGGGGACGAGATAGAGAAACCGCTCGCCCGCCGCCTCGAAGGCGTGGAACTCGCGCAGCGCCAGTTGGCCGACGGGTTTGATCATGGCACCAGCCTCCCTGCCGGAACGCCCTGCCACGGGTCGAACTTGAGATAGAGCGGCACCGTGACGATGAGGTGGGCGCGGGCGCGGAGGGCGCCGCCGCCGTCCGCCGCCGCGTCGGAACCCGCGTAGGTCGCGACGACCCACACGTCGCCGATGTTGTTCCGGTTGCCCTTGCGGCTCTCGTTCGGACCGTCGATGGCCGGAGTGAAGACGCCGTCGGATCCCAGCGCGCCCACGTACTGGATGTCGTCGTCGTCAAAGGTGGCCGTGTACTCCTCCATGCTCCAGGTCACGGGCACGCGCCCGAGCCGGATGTCGTCGTCCGTATTCGGCTCGCCGTCGGGGCCGTCGTCCCACCCGATCGCGTCGTACGGCTGATAGCCCTTCGGGAAGGCCCCGCCGCCGATCCGCGCCATGCCGGCGCGCGGCGTCACCTGGAGGCGGTCCACGCCGTCGTGGACCTGAATCGCGCCGGCCAGGCTCACGCCGCCCACGAAGAGGTCGCGCCCGCCGACCGCCGCATCGTCATCGACCGAGAGGCGAAGCGTGACCTGGCTCCCATCTCCGCCCGTCGCGGACTCGACCCGGACACCCGGCCCGAAATCGAAGTCCATCGCGTCGGGATTCGCCGGGAGGTTCAGACCGTGGACCCGGAGTTCGGCGGACGAAGCGCCGGTGCGGATCGCGCGCGGGTGCACACCCGATACGACGGGGCCGCCGCCCGCGCGGGTTAGCGTCACGTCGGGGCCGAACTCATCGTACGCGCCCGTGAACCAGCGGCCGGTCATCTCCTGCCATCCGCGGTCCACCGTCATGACTTCCCGCAACTCGTCCGCACCGCCGGGATTCGACCGGCCCCGCCACTGATAGCCCGTATAGACGATCGCCTGTCCGCTGCGACTCGCCTCCTGCCCCGACTCCGCGTATGTGTACGTCGCGCGGGAGCGGAACTCATCGGGTCCGTCGCCGGCGGAGATCTCCACCGTGCCGAAGATCTGTCCCTTCCCCGGCTCGAAGCCCGCCAGCGCCCAGGTGCCGGCGAGGCGCGGCGTGCGCATGGACGCCGACCAGGCGGACCATTCGGGCGTCTCGAGGGGAAAGGCCTCCGAGAGGTGGTCGATCGCCTCGTCCACCGGCTGAGGTCCGTCGCCGCCGTCCTGGAAGCCCTGGAAGTCGACGAGCGGGTAGAGGCCGCGGTGCGTCGCCATGAGAAGTTCCCACTCCTCGCGCGTGCGCCGCTGGGTGATGACGCGGCCCATGCTGTGGCACTGGATGCAGGTGTTCTCGACGTCGCGGTCTGCCTCGTAGACGTGTTCGATGAGGCGGCGCTCGACCTCGAAGCGGCCGGGCTCGAGTTCCCCCGGAGCGAGACCCTGCCGGTTGGAGAGGTAGCGCACGACCTCGCGCGCCTCGTCGGGGCCGAGGGAGACATCGTTGAGCGCCACCATCCGGCGGACCGATGTCTGCCACCCCTCCGGTGTCTTCCGCTCGTAGGAGATCCGCGTCATCCGCCCTTCGTCATCGCGTTCGTGACAGCGCTGACAGCGACGGATGATGATCTCGTGCTCGATCGGATAGCCCTCGTCGTCGGCCTGCGCCGGGACTCCCGCGGTGCCGGGGAGCTGAGCCGAAGCGAGGTCGACGGGCGAGGTCGCGGGCATGCCCGCGACCGGAGGCAGCGCGCCTGCGCCGAGGAAAACCAGCGCACCGACGGCCATTCCGGCCGCCGGCCGTCGGTCAAGTGCCCGTCGCGTAGTCGCTTCGCGTCTCATCCAGCCTCCGTTTCGAACCGGTGAATTGTGCGCCAATCGGTGCGGCCGCGCCACCCCGAACGGGGCATTCTCCACGCCTTGGGGCCGCCCGCCCGCCCGTCACGGGTCGGCCAGCTGGAGGAAGCCGGCGCCCACGGCGAAGGAGAGAGCGGCCAGAAAGTCCGGGAGCGGCACCGCCGTCCCTCGCCGGTTGTACGTCTCGAACAGGTCGGGAACCTGATCAGAGTCCGGCGCGACCTCCACGAGCCGGCGGAGGTCGACGTTGCGTACGTAGCGCGCGCCGTCCGGGAGTCGATCGGAGATGAGGTGGGTCTCGAGGGCGATCCGGTCGTCGACGACGGCGGGGCGGGGCACGCTCGAGAGCCCCGACGCCGGGCGGAGACGCACGGCCGGCAGCGAGCGGATCGTCTCCCACGCGGTCCGCACCTCGGGGCGCGCGAGGAAGGCGTCGACCCGGCGTTCCGCAAGCGAGCGGTCTCCGGGTTCCGACACCGCGGGCGCTCCGGGTGCCGAAGCGGGCCCCGGGATGTCCGCGCCCGCTTCCCGGGCCGCGGCCAGGCGAACCTCCCAGAAGGCGTGGTCGTTCGCGGCGGCGGCCTGCTCGAAGAAGGGGACGGACAACGCCCGGTAGGTGCGGTACACCTCGCGTTCCCGGTCGTCGTACAGCTCGCAGGCGGGTCGGGCCATGGCGTCGTCCTCGAGCCCCGTATGCGTCACGATCGCGGCGAGCCAGGCGGAGGCGAGCGCCTTCTTGACGCCGTACGAGGAGAGGGGGTCGATGAAGGAGCCGGCGTCGCCGACGAGGAGCAGGCCCGGCCGGCCGTGCGAGGTCGCGCCGTAGAGCGACGCGGGACATGCCCGCACGGGCCCGTCCAGCCGGCCTCCTTCGAGGCGCCGACCGAGCCGCGCCGCCTTGGCGAGTTCGGCGCGCCACATGCCGCCGAGGCCCTTCTCGCGCGCCAGGTGCGTGCGGCGCGGGTCGACCATCGCCGTGACGCAGCGGGTACGCGGGGATGTGGGCACCGACCAGGCCCACCCGTCGTGGTAGCTCTCGATGAGCGTACAGCCGGGGTCCGGCGGAGCGTGCCCGCGGTCCGCGGTCCAGCGGCCGACGAGCGCGAGCGTGGCGATCCCGCGTTCGCGCGCGCGCAGCCCGCGCCGGGCGAGCACCCCGGCCCGTCCGGAGGCGTCGAGCACCCAGCGGCCCCGGTAGCGCGCGGCCGAAGTGGCCACGCGCCAGCCATTGGGCTCCTCGGCCGTCTCGATGACCGGTCCGTCCGTCACGAGGCGCACGTCCGCCTCGCGGGCCACTCCGCGGAAGACGGCTTCGAGCGCCGCGCGCTCCGCATGGAATCCATGCTCGCGCTCTCCGAACCGTTCTTCACGGCGGGGCATCCCGGCCCACCACACGGTGTTGCCTTCGTTCGGCACGAGGCCCGCCGCGTCCAGAGCGTCCAGCGCTCCCACGCGTTCGAGGAGCTTCCGCGCCGAGCCAGGGATCGACTCGGCGAGCCATTTCGCCGGCGGGGCCGGCCGCGTGATCAACGCGACATCATGCCCGCGCCGCGCCAGCGACGCCGCGGCGGCGCAGCCGGCCGGCCCCCCGCCGACGATCAGGACATCGTAGACGTGTCGGTCCGGCCGGCTCAGTTCGCCCGCTGGCGCAGCGCGAACGCGCCCGCGCCGCCCGGTCCGTTCGTCGCGAAGCAGTAGAAACGCCCGTCGCCGCCCGTCCCGCGCAGGTCCTCGAGGCTGCAGCCCCGGGACCCGTGCGCCTCGTTCCACGAGGTCGGGTTCTGTCCGCCACCCGTGCGGTCGTGGTGCCCGACAAGCGCGCTGCCCTCGGCGCTCGACGTCCAGTTGCCGCACGTCGTGTCCCCGTCCGCGTCCGACGCCGTTCCGCTCATCAGCGACCCGGTGAGGATGTCGTGCTGGTTCGGCTGGTCGCCCCGGCCGTTCACCTCATCGCCATTCTCCGTAAGGATCGTGGCCTTCGTGAGGTTCGGGCCGTTGCTGTGCAGGTGCTCGACATCCCGGGCGATCATCGTCCCCGCGTGGTTGTACCACGGCCCCTCTCCGATCCGGTCGCGCGCGTTCACGCCGCCCGCGCCCGTCGTGCTCAGGTAAGCCCGCCACGTGCGGTCGGGCAGCCCCGCCGCCTCGGCCAGCGTCGCGCAGTACGCGTCCGCGCCCTCGATACCGCCGAGATCCGCACCGCCCCCCGGATTCGAACTGGTGATGAAGAAGCTGATGTTCTCGTCCTGCGCCGCCGCCCCGCTCACGCCGAACGCGAACAGGACCGCCATGAAGCCAATCGTGCGTCTCATCTCCGACTCCCGTGCTGGTTGTGCGAAATCTGCTACCGCCGGATGTACTTTCTCATCTGGCGGGGTCCGACCTCGGCCCCGTAGAGGTTGCCGTGCGCATCGATCGCGATCCCCTCCGCGCCGCTCGTGCCGGACGCATCCTGATCGGGTTCCGGATCCGGGATGAAAGCCGTCACCCAGCCGGTCGCCGCGTCGCCGATGTAGATGCCGCGGAGCCACCCCTTGTTGCGGCGCGCATTCGACTCCGAGTCCGTCGAATAGAGGACATCGCCCTCATCGATGAACAGCCCGCTCGGACGTCCGAACTGGTGCCAGGTTTCGAGGTGGTTCCCCTCCTGATCGAAGATCTGGACGCGGCTGTTTCCGCGATCGCCGACGAAGAGCCGTCCCTGCGAGTCCATCGCGAGCGCGTGCGGGTCGCGGAACTCGCCGTTCGCCGTGCCCGCGCGTCCCCACTCCATGAGGAAGGTGCCATCGGGCGCGAACTTCACGATGCGGTTGTTGCCGCCCGAGTCGTGCCCGTCCGCGACGAAGATGCTGCCGTCGGGCGCGATGAGGATGTCCGACGGCTTGTTGAAGTGGTTCGGGCCGTCGCCGGCGACGCCCTTCTCGCCCAGCGTCATCAGGACCTTACCCTCGGGGCTGAACTTGTAGACCACGTGTCCCCAGCCCTCCGGCACCGGCGCGTATCCCACGGCGTCGGCGACCCACACGCTGCCGTCCTCCTCGACGAACATCCCGTGCGGCCACGCGATCAGTCCCGAGCCGAAACTCCGCACGACGTTCCCCTCGGTATCGAAGAGCAGGATCGGGTCGACATCGCTTTCGACGCACAGGTTCGCGCCGCACCGCTCGCCCACCCAGATGTGTTCGCCGTCCGGGGCCGGGTAGACGGCGCTTGTCGCGCCCCACGCGCGTCCGTCGGGAAGCTGTCCCCAGCCGTCCATCGCCATGTACGGGTTCGGCGCCGTCAACTGCGCCTCGAGCGCGCGGGCACCCGGAATGACTGCCGCCAGCGCGAGTCCCGTGACGAGTCCGATTCGCCTTGTGCCGAGCATCCGTCCTCCTGTCTTTCCGGTCCGTACCATCCACATCATGTCCCCCCCTTCGCCTTCGCCGCCAGCCGGCCGAAGGGTCCGCTGACCGCCCACGCCGCGCCCACCACGATCAGCGCCAGCGCCCCCCAGCGCATGAGCGCGGCGCCCAGCGCTCCGTCGAAGGCGGGCCAGGCAAATCGGTAGGCCAGCAGGTCGGAGCCCCGCTCCGTCATCCAGTGCCAACCCGTGTGCGCCAGCAGCGCCGACCCGATGATCGTCCCCATCCGCTCCGCCACCACCTTGCGGAACAGCACTTCGACCACCGGAACGGCGACCGCGACCACGACGAGCTGTCCCAGTTCCACCCCGACGTTGAACGCGAGCAGGGACGTGAGCAGGTGTCCGCCCGCGAACTGCAGAGACTCGCTGAGCGCGAACGAAAAGCCGAACCCGTGCACGAGCCCGAACCCGAACGCGAGCAGCCAGCGTTTTCGAGGTTTCGCCCCCACGATGTTCTCGAGCGCCATGTAGACGATCGAGAGCGCGATGAGGGTCTCGATCAGCGGCGGGAACCAGAGCGCGCGCGGCGCGATGCCGAAGGCTGAGGCGATGAGCGTGATCGAGTGCGCGATCGTGAAGGACGTGATGACCGGGACCAGGCCCCACAGCGTCCGCAGCGGGATGACGAGACAGAGGAGGAAGAGGAGGTGGTCGATCCCGTCCAGGATGTGCGTGAAGCCGAGCGACACGAAGCGCAGCGCGGCCTGGTGCCAGCGGGGGTCGAGCCGCACGAGTCCCGGGTCGCCGACGTACTGGAAGACGCGCTCCGGCCGATCCGGCGGCCGCAGGCGCAGCACCGTGACCGTGCGCAGGCCCAGGTGCGCGAAGCCCGGATCGATCGAGAAGCGGGATTCGTCCGACGCGATATCGTACTCCAGCAATACATCGAGCAGAGCCTGACGCCACGGGAGCTGCAGTCCGGGGTCGAGCGGCGGGGCGTCGAAGTGCGCCAGCGCCGTCTCGTAGGTGGCGAAGGACCGGTCCGAGGGGAGCGAGACGCGGGTCGCCACGATGCGGGGCGCTTCCAGGCGTCGATCTTCCTCGTAGAACGTCACATAGTCGGCGAGCCAGAGCTGCGCCGCATCGCGGAGGAACGGATCCGCCGCCTCCAGATCCAGATACCCGAGTCCGTACCGGGGGAACTCGATGTCCCGCATCGCCTCGAGCGGCGCCCGGACGAGGAAGCGGAGGCGGGATCCCTCCGGCGTGACGAACGCCTGCACGGTGACGTCCGCCGGAATCTCGTGCGGCATGGCGGGGATCGCCTCGGCCACCCGATCCGGCGATCCCCGCTCGGCCGCGCGTTCCGGCGCCGCCCGCGCCGCGCCAGCCAGACTCGTCAGGCCGTAAAGCGCGAGGACGCACCCCATCAAGGGCGCCGTGCGCCGGGTTGGACGCCGTGCGTTACGTCGCTTCATCCACCATCCCCGGACTCCGTGAGACTGGGAAGAGCATTCCTGGTCCGCCCGCACGATGGCGCGGCCGGCCCGCGCCGTCGACCCCGGCCGGTCTCTGGACGAACGCGGATGGTATCTGTAGCGTGAATCGATCGGCCAAAGTCGGAATCGGGCGACTCGGGAGCGACTCAGGATCCGCAAGGAGAGACAGCCATGAACGGAAAGCGGCGAACGCTCATCTTCGGTGTGGTCGCGGGTATCGCTCTCGCGTTGGCGTGCGGTCAGGCGGCGATGGACGACGGCGCCGCGGCGAGCACGGGGCAGGGCGTCGAGGCGCCGATGTTCGAGGTGGATCCGTTCTGGCCGAAACCGCTGCCGGACCACTGGGTGCTCGGCTCGGCCATCGGCGTGGGCGTGGACTCGCGCGACCACGTCTTCATCGTGCACCGCGGCAACCTCACCGAGCGCACGGAGGGCGGCGCCGACGCCGACCCGCCCATCGGCGAATGCTGCCGCGCCGCGCCGCCCGTGCTCGAGTTCGATCCGGACGGGAACCTCGTGAACGCCTGGGGAGGGCCCTCCGAGGACTACGTCTGGCCCGGCTCGAACCACGGGATCACCGTCGACCACATGGACAACCTGTGGATCGGCGGGAACGGACCGAACGACACGCACATCCTGAAGTTCTCCCGCGACGGCGAGTTCCTCGCCTCCTACGGCGAGCCGGAGGCAGGCCCCGAACCCGACAGCCACAGCGAGACGCGCTTCAACCGCGTGGCGAAGCTCGCCTTCGACGCCTCGGCCAACGAGGCCTATCTCGCGGACGGCTACGGGGGACGCAGGGTCGCGGTGCTCGACGCATCGACCGGGGCCTTCAAGCGCTACTGGGGCGCCTACGGGAACGCGCCCGACGACACGCGGACGCCGCCCTACGATCCCGACGCGCCGCTCATCCAGCAGTTCCGGACGCCGGTGCACTGCGCCGAGCCTTCGCTCGACGGCCTCGTGTACGTGTGCGACCGCCCCAACGACCGCATCCAGGTCTTCCAGACGGACGGCACGTACGTGGATGAAGTGCAGATCGCGCCGCGCACGCTCGGCGACGGGTCGACGTGGGACATCGCCTTCTCGCGCGACGCGGACCAGAAGTACATGTACGTCGCCGACGGGAAGAACATGCGGGTCTACATCATGGACCGCGCCTCGCTCGAGATCCTGACCAGTTTCGGGGACGGGGGCCGTCAGCCGGGCCAGTTCTTCGCCGTCCACAGCATCGCGACGGACTCGAACGGCAACATCTACACGACGGAAACCTACGAGGGGAAGCGCGTCCAGAAGTTCGTGTACATGGGCCTGGGCCCGGTACCGGCCGAGCACCAGGGACCGCCCTGGCCGCGCGGCGACCAGTAAACTGTCGGACCGGCGAGGAGGTACGGCCATGAACGGCAAACGGCGAACCCTCATTGGCGGTATGACGGCCGGCGTCGTCATCGCGCTCGCCTGCGGGCAGGCCGCGATGGACGACGCGGGCTCGGCCGACGCGACGGGACAGGGCGTCGAGGCGCCCCGGTTCGAAGTCGATCCCTTCTGGCCCAAACCCCTGCCGGAGCACTGGCTGCTCGGCTCCACCGTCGGGGTCGGCGTGGACTCCCGCGACCACGTGTTCATCATCCATCGCCGCGCCTCGATCAACCCCGGAACGGAACTGGGGCTCGATGCGGACCCGCCGACGAGCGAGTGCTGCCGGGCGGCCCCGGAGGTGCTCGAGTTCGATCCCGAGGGGAGTCTCGTGAACTCCTGGGGAGGCCCGTCCGACGAGTACGTGTGGCCGGAGTCGAACCACGGGATCACGGTCGACCACATGGACAACGTGTGGATCGGCGGCAACGGGGCGAGCGATTCGCACATCCTCAAGTTCTCGCGCGACGGCGAGTTCCTCGCGTCGTACGGGCAGCCGGCCCTTGGAGAGGAGCCGGACAGCCACAGCGAGACCCGCTACAACCGCCCGGCGAAGGTCGCCTTCGACGCGGATGCCAACGAAGCCTACGTCGCAGATGGCTACGGCGGGCGCCGCGTGGCGGTGCTCGACGCGTCGACGGGCGAGTTCAAGCGTTACTGGGGCGCCTACGGCAACGCGCCGGACGACACGCCGTCGCCGCCCTACGATCCGGATGCGCCGCCCCTCCAGCGGTTCCGCACGCCCGTACACTGCGCCGATCCCTCGATGGACGGACTGGTCTATGTCTGCGACCGTGCCGGCGACCGGATCCAGGTCTTCCAGCGGGATGGGACGTACGTCGACGAAGCGATGATCGCGCCGCGCACGCTGGGCGCAGGCTCGACCTGGGACATCGCCTTCTCGCGCGATGCGGACCAGAAGTACATGTACGTCGCCGATGGGTCGAACCATCGCGTCTACGTCATGGACCGCGCCTCGCTCGAGGTGCTGACGACGTTCGGCGACGGAGGCCGCCAGCCGGGGCAGTTCATCGGCGTCCACAGCATTGCGACGGACTCGAAGGGCAACGTCTACACGACCGAAACGTACGACGGGAAGCGGCTCCAGAAGTTCGTGTACATGGGCATGGGCCGCGTACCGGCCGAACAGGGCCCCCTCTGGCCAGGCCGCTAGAAAACCCCCGGCCAGGCCGCCAGGGAGCCCCGGGCCGCTAGGACGCCTGCAGGCGCGCGTACAGGTAGCGGCCGTTGAAGCCCATCGCCGAGAACGAGCGATAGGTGAAGATTCCCCCGAACGCGTCGACCCGCGTCGGGAAGGCATCGAAGAGGTTCTCGCCGCCGACCGTGAGGCGCCACCTTTCCGCGACGTCGATGTGGACTCCCGCATCGAAGGTGACCTTCGGTTCGAGGAGCCGGATCCTGTGGGGGTGCTCTCCGACGCCGACCGAGCGCAGCTCCTCCTGCGCCCCGTAGACGTTCGCTCCCACGCCGAACTCGAACGCTCCGCTCGTGAACCTCGTCTTGAACCTGCCGCGCCAGTCCGGGCGTCCCTCCTCGAGGAAGAAGACGTCGAAGCCGTCGTAGATCCTGAACGATTCGTCCCGCAGCGCCTCGTTCTCCTTCACGCAGGCCGCGATGTTGCCGTCGGGGCACCGCCCGCGCACCTGTCCCCAGTTCACGGAGGCCCCGAACTCGAGGCGTGACGCGTCCCCGAGCCGCCGCCCCCACGTGATCCCCGCGTCGATGCCGTACGACCGGAGGTCGACCACGTTGGAGAAGAAGCGGATCGATTCCGCGGCGAAGTCCGCCAGCAGAAGCTCGAGGAGGCCGCTGGCGCCCGTCTCCAGCCGGTTGGAGAGGAGGACGGCGTCGGCGACCTCCGTCGCATACCCGTCGACCGTGATGTGCAGTTCGTCGGCCGGCGTGAGCGCAAACCCCGCGCCGACGGAGCGCGACCTCTCCCCCCGGAGGGGCGACGCGCCGACGGCCCGGGCTTCCGGCGCGTCCACGGGAAACGTGCCCGCCTCGAACCCGAGGGTCGCGCCCGGCTCGTCCGGGTCTGCGCGCCGCCCCGCCGCGACGTGTCCGTAGTGAGACTGGCTCAACGCGGGCGGTCGGAATCCCGTGGACATGCTCGCGCGGAAGATGGCGGTGCCGGAGAGCGCGAGGCGCAGCGCGAGCTTCCCGTTCAGCGTGCCGCCGAGGTCGCTGAAGCGTTCGTAGCGTCCCGTCGCGGAGACCAGGAGCCGCCGTGCGAGCGGCGCGTCGACGTCACCGTGGAGGCCGACACTCGACCGGTACCAGCTCCCGGTCTCCTCCGGCCGGAAACCGGTGAAGCGTTGAGCACCCGCCGCCGCGACGCCGCCGCTCTGGGTGGGGTGAAAGCCGTCGATCCGCGACGCGGGTTCTCCCGCCAGGATCCGGTAGCCGTCGACGCGGAACGTCGCCCCGAGGGCGAGGCTCACCGGCCCCGCGCCGAATCCCGTCTCGATCCGGCGCCCCACGTCCGCGTTCGCAAGGAACTGGTGGTTCTCGAGCGCACCCGTGGAGAACCGGGTCCCGTTCGGAATCCCCGGGTCGTCCGCGGTGCCGGGAATCCCGTCCGCGCCGGGCGCGCACGCCGATTCGAGGCACGGTCCGAGCGATGGGTTGAGCGTATCGAACAGGTCGTTGTCGACCCGATTGGCGCCATATTGCGCGTTCAGGTCCCAGCTCCAACCCCTCCTGGACGCATCCCCGATTTCGGTCTCGGACCCACCCCCCCGCCGATCCTCCACGCCACCCCTGAGGCCTGTGACGAGGGAAACGTCCCGCGCATCGGTGTCGAAGCTCGGCAGAAAGCCCAGCGGATGGATCCCGGGCCAGTTCCGGTCGTCCATCGAGCGCACGAAGAAATCCGAGTGCAGTTCCCGGCGCCGACTGTAGCCGCCGAACGCGTAGAGTTCGGCGCCCCCGGAGTCTCCGCGCACGGCCGTGACGGGGAGTTCGAGGTTGGCGAACAACATGAAGTTCGAGGATTCGCCGTCTCCCCACAGGTGGTTCGGCTGCGCCACCTCGTTGTGCTTGCGGATGACGACGCCCCCATCAACGAAGTCCGCGTCCCCCGGGAGGACCTGGTCGCGGCCATCGGCGCCCGCGCGGTTCACGGGTTCCCGCTGGCTGAATGCGCCCGTGAGGTTCAGGACACCGCCGCCGCCGATGCCCAGTCCCCAGTTCCCGGAGAGGTCGTAGCGAAGTCCGTCGTCATCCCACTCGTCCGGAAAGTGGTGGCCGACGGAGGCGATGAACTCGGGTGCGGAAACCGTGTTCCGGAGCCGGACGTCGATGACCCCGGCGATCGCGTCGGAGCCGTGCCGCGTCGTGCCTCCGCCGCGCACGACCTCCAGGTGGTCGATCGCTTGAAGCGGGAGGGCGTTCATGTCCACGCCGCTCGCTCCGGGAAAGGCGCCGCCGCCCAGCGTATGCACGACCGCCGTGGCGTGCCGGCGCTTCCCGTTCAGGAGGACGAGCGTGTGGTCCGGCGAAAGCCCGCGCAGCTGGAAGGGTCGAACGGCCGACGTGAGATCCGCGACCTGCCGGCGCGGGAAGTAGGCGGATGGCAGGAGTTCGCCGAGGACGGAAGCGAGTTCCGCCTGTCCGGTTTCGAGAAGCTCTGCTCGCGAGAGGATCTCGATGGACGCGTTCGTCCGCTCGTGGGCCGCCCGGTCGAGAGTGTCCAGCGCTGTGCGGCCCGACGGGCCGGCCTGCGCCTCGGCGGCCCGAGGCGCGGCGGCGGAATACGTCGCGGCGCCGGCGACGAGCAGCGTCCCTAGCACAAACCGCGCGGGTGAAATCCGCGTGTCGGTCATCCCGCATGTTCTCACGCGCTCGCGCCGAGCGCCAACGTAAGCCATCGGACCCCGACCGTCGCAGCCATCCATCCTCCCGCGCTGTACGGCGCGCGGACGGGGCGCAAGATTCGGGGCTCGGCCGCACTGAACGACTTCCGGAAGGAACCGGCAACCCGTGGCAGAATCCCGCATCGCCCGACCGACGACCCGAATCGCACGGACCCTGCTCGCGCTGGCGCTGCTCGGCACTTCCGCGTCCGCCGGCGCACACGCCCAGCCCGTCGACGACGAATGGCTCGATCTCCTCGAATGGCGCTCGATCGGGCCCACCCGCGGCGGCCGCGTGCTCGGCGTGGCCGGCCACCCCACGGACGATCTCGTCTTCTACCAGGGCACCGCCGGCGGCGGCGTCTGGAAGACCGGGGACGGCGGGGCGAACTGGCGGAACGTCTCCGACGGCTACTTCGGCACGGGCTCCGTCGGGGCCGTCGAGGTCAGCCCTTCCCACCCCGAGATCGTCTACGTCGGCATGGGCGAGACGTGCTTCCGCGGCAACGCCTCGCACGGCGACGGCGTCTACCGCTCCGACGACGGGGGCGCGAGCTGGCGGCACCTCGGGCTCGCGGAGACGCTTCAGATCGCCCGTGTGCGCATACATCCGGCGAACCCCGACATCGCCTGGGTGGCGGCGCTCGGCGACTCCTGGGGTGCGAGCGAGGCGCGCGGCGTCTACCGCACGCACGACGGCGGCGCGACCTGGGAGAAGGTCCTCTACCGGGACGAGGACTCCGGCGCGATCGATCTCGTCCTCGATCCCGCGAACCCGGACATCCTGTACGCGTCGTTCCTGGAATTGAGGCGCTTCCCCTGGGGCTTCCGCAGCGCGGGCCCCGGCACCGGACTCTTCAAGAGCACGGACGGCGGCGACACGTGGACCGAACTGACCGACAACCCCGGCCTCCCGTCGGGTCTCAAGGGAAAGATCGGCATCACCGTCTCGCCGCGGAACTCAAGTCGTCTGTGGGCGATCGTCGACGCGGCGCGTGGCGCGAAGGGGATCTTCCGCTCCGACGACGCGGGTGAGACGTGGACCCGCGTGAACGAGGACGCCGACCTCCTCCAGCGCCCGTGGTACTACCACCACATCGTCGCGGACCCCGGCGACGAGAACACGGTTTTCGTCCTCAACGTCTTCCTCTGGAAGTCGACGGACGGAGGCGAGACCTTCGAGCGCGTGTTCACCCCGCACCCGGATCACCACGACCTGTGGATCGATCCCGCGAATCCCCGGCGGATGGTCAACGGGGGCGACGGCGGCGCCGCGGTAAGCTTCGACGGTGGCCTCTCGTGGTCGAGTCTTCTCAACCAGGCGACGGCGCAGATGTACCATGTGACCGCCGACCACCAGACGCCGTATCGGCTCTACGCTTCCCAGCAGGACAACACGTCGATCTCCGTTCCCGTCCGCTCGGATTTCGGCCGCATCGGCATCGAGGACTGGTACACCGTGGGCGGGGGCGAAGACGGCTACATCGCGGTGAACACCGAGGATCCGAACATCGTCTACGCGGGGGATCACCACTGGGTGTACCGGTACGACCACCGCAACCGGCAGGTGCGGGACATCTCCCCGAACCCCGAGACGCACTACGGCTGGGGTTCCGCGGACATCAACTACCGGTTCTGGTGGACGTACCCGGTCATGACGTCGCCTCACGATCCGGACGTCCTCTATGTCACGTCGCAGCACGTCCACCGGACGACGGACGAGGGTCACAGCTGGGAGATCATCAGCCCCGACCTCACGCGCGCCGACCCGAGGACGCTGGAGCCGACGCCGGCATACGAGAATGAGGAAACGGGAGAATACTGGGGGCCGATCACGCGGGAAGCGTACGGTCCCGAATGGTACGCGACGATCTTCGCGTTCGCGGAATCGCCGCTCGAGCCGGGGCTCCTGTGGGCGGGGTCGGATGACGGATACATCCACGTGTCGCGCGACGGCGGGGCGAACTGGGAGAACGTGACGATCCCGGATCTGCCCGAGTTCGCCCTGATCTCCATCCTCGAGCCGTCGCTCCACGATCCCGCGACGGCGTACGTCGCCGCGACGCGGTACAAGCTCTCCGACCACGCCCCTTATCTCTACCGAACCACGGACTACGGGGAGACGTGGGCCCGGATCACGGCGGGGATCCCGGACAACGACTTCACCCGCGTGATCCGGGAGGATCCGGGCCGGGCCGGGCTCCTGTACGCCGGCACCGAACGCACGGTCCATGTCTCGTTCGACGCCGGGGACTCCTGGCAGCCGCTGAGCCTCAACCTCCCGGTCGTACCCATCCACGACCTCGTGCTCCGGGATGGGGACCTCGCGGCGGCCACGCACGGGCGCTCGTTCTGGGTCCTGGACAACGTGGACCTGCTCCATCAGCTCGCGGCCGGGGAAGCGGCGAGCGAGCCGAGGCTCTTCCGTCCGCCGACCACGACCCGATTCAATCCTGGCGCCTCATCCGCCGCCCTGTTCTCGACCATGGGCCGGCCGGGCGCGGGGGATCCGGCTGGCGCGAATCCGCCGGACGGCGTCGTGATCCCGTACTACCTGCCGGAGGCCGTGCCGGGCGGGATCACGCTACGGATCCGCGAGGGCGAGGCGCTGATCCGCGAATTCTCCAGCGAGTCGGCCCCGGAACCGGCCGGGGCGGGCTTCTTCGGCCTGGGCGGGAGCGGCGCGACGCTCTCCGCCGACGCCGGTGCGCACACCTTCGCGTGGGATCTACGCGTGGAACCGGCGCAGTTGCTCGACGATGCCGTGTTTCAGGGCAGCGCGAACGGTCCCCGTGTGCCGCCGGGCGATTACACTGTTGAACTCATCCTGGGCGAGGCGACGCTTTCACAGCCCTTCTCGATCGTGCGCGACCCGCGGGTCGACGTGACCGACGCGGAACTCCGCGAACAGTTCGAGTTCCTCCTCGAGGCCCGGGACCGCCTCACGGAGACGATGGAACTCGTGGCGAGGATCCGGGACATGCGCGCCCTGGCCGGGGAGGCCGTCGAGCGCGGCGGCGGAGGCGACCGGCTGGAGGCGGCGCTCGCCGACCTCAATCGCGAACTCTACCCGATCGAGGAGCGGCTCGTGCAGTACCGGGCTCGCGCCGGTCAGGACCTGATCGCGAACCCGACGGGCATCGACAGCAAGCTGGCCCGGCTCATGGGGTTCGCCTCGATGGGAGACGGCACGCCCACGCAGGGACAGATCGATCTGTTGGCCCGACTGGGGGTCGGAATCGAGGAGCGGGCCGCGGCGGTGGACGAAATCGAGCGCACGACCTACGCCGAACTCGTGCGCCTGGTCCCCTGAGCGGGGCCCGTCCTGTTAACGGTCGCGCGTCGTGATCACGAGAGCGCCGATGTATCCGTCGCCCCCGTAGCGCGCCGAAGCTTCCGTACGCGACAGGATCTCGATCCGGCTCACGTCGTCGATGGAAAGCTCGCGAATCGCGTTCACGCCATCGCCTTCGCGCCTCTCGTTGATGCGTACTTCCATCACCTGCTCCCGGAACGACCGCCACGAACTCAACGTCACCGACGTGAGGAGGATGACCTCGCCGAGCGTGCTCATGCGGTCGAATTTCAGGAGCGAGTGTTGGCGCAGCAGCTCGTACACGCTCATCTCCGGAAGGTCCACAAGATCCTCGGCGCGGATGACTTCGGAGCCCAGGATCCGGCTCCGGCTGCCCCCTGCGGCCAGAGATCCGACCTCCTCCCTCCGTCGGGGGTCCGCAGTCAGTGAGAGGGAAAGGTCCTGCTGGGCCAGCGTGACGGTCGTGGCGTACGGGAGGGCTTCGCCTCGCCGGTCCCCGAAGATGGCCCGCAACGAGACCTCCATTTCCCGCGGCAGCCCGCAGATGGCGTAAAGACCCTCCATGCCGACCTCGGCTTCGACGCTTTGACGGGCGTTGAACTGCACCCAACTCGCCGCCACTGTCGCGCCGGGTACGATCGTCCCCGCTTCGGGATCCGTCACGTAGCCCACGACGGCCGCCTCCGTCTCCGGATCCCCGCCCGGGCAGAAATCGGCGAAGGACTGGGCGGCCGCGGAGTTCGCAACCACGAGCATCAGTGCCGGCGCGGAAAGGCGCGCAAACGAGTACGGCATGTCGACTTCTCTCCCTCGCGCAGCTAGCGGCCCCGCGTTGTAATCGAGATCGCTCCGACGAAACCGTCTCCGCCGTAACGTGCGGAAGCTTCGGTACGCGTCAAAATCTCGATCCGGCTGATCTCATCGATCGACAGGTCGCGGATCGCCGCGACGCCGTCCACCTCCCGCCGCTCGTTGATCCTCACCTGGACGGACTGCAGGCGACCGGCGCGGAGACTCGAGGTCGCGGACGTGAGGAGGATGACCTCCCCCAGCGTGCTCATGCGGTCGAATCTGAGGAGTTGGTGCCGGCGCAGCAGTTCGTACACGCTCATCTCGGGCAGATGAAGGAGGTCCTCCGCGCGGATGACCTCCGAGCTGAACGCCTGGCCCCTTCCGCCGCCAGCCGCCAGCGATCCGACCTCCTCCCTCGTCGCGGGCTCCCTGGTAAGCGAAATGACGAGATCCGCCTGGGCCAGCAGAGTGGATGTCGCGTAGGGAACGGCCTCTCCGCGCCGGTCTCCGAGGATGGCCCTCAGCGTGACCTCCGTGCCCTGCGGCAGCCCGCAAAGCGCATAGAGGCCCTGAATGTCCGTCTGTACCTCGATTCGCTGGCGGGCGTCGTCCTGCACCCAGCTCGCGGCCACGGTCGCGCCGGCTACGATCATCTCCGCTTCGGGATCCGTCACGTAGCCCACGACAGCCGCTTCCGTCGCCTCGTCGCCGGCGGGACAGAAGTCGACGAACGACTGGGCCTGGGCGGTGTTCGCGATGACCAGAAACAGGGCAGGCGCCGGAAGGCGCAGGAGCAAGTGTCGCATGTCGGTTCCTCTCGTCTGCAATGGTTCTCTCGGCTGTGGCACGCGCGTGCGTGCCCGGTGCCGATGGATGTCGCGGTGCGAGCGACCCACCGACCTCTTAGGATACTCCCCGTCCGATTTGCGTTTAGTCCGGGGCCCGGTCGGGAAGTCGACGACCCCGGTCAATGCTTATACTCGGCAACATGCCGCGGGTGCCGCCCCGAGGCAGTCACGGAGGAGCCGCTGAGCAAGATCGACAGACGAGATTTCGTGCGCCGCGCCGGACGCTGGGCGGGGGCCGCGGCGCTCGCGCCTTCGCTCTCGGGTCTCGCCGCATGTGCCGGCCCCGCAGCCGCGTCCCCGCGCCGGACGGCTCGCGGACCCGCCGGATACGGACCCCTGCGCCCCGCGGGCCCGGAACTCGCCCTTCCCGAGGGGTTTTCCTATGCCGTCCTCGGGGTGGAAGGCCGTCCGATGTCGGACGGTCGGCCCACGCCCCGCGCGCACGACGGAATGGGACTCTTCCAGGTGAGCGACGATGTCGTCCGCCTGGTGCGAAACCATGAAGATCAGGATCCCCCCGGCGTCGCGGTTCCGCTGGTCCCCCCCGAACTGGCGTACGACCCCCTGGCGGGCGGGGGCACGACGACGCTGGAAGTCCGGATCGAGGCGGACGGGAGTCCGGTCCTCCTGCGGGATTTCGTGAGCGCGGGGGGGACGATGATCAACTGCGCGGGGGGGACGACGCCGTGGCGCAGCTGGCTGACGTGCGAGGAAACGACCTTCGGACCGGGGCGCGGCTGGACGGTGCCGCACGGGTATGTGTT
Source organism: Candidatus Palauibacter polyketidifaciens (assembly GCF_947581785.1). NCBI lineage: Bacteria > Pseudomonadati > Gemmatimonadota > Gemmatimonadia > Candidatus Palauibacterales > Candidatus Palauibacteraceae > Candidatus Palauibacter > Candidatus Palauibacter polyketidifaciens. The sequence continues at coordinate 29,639 of NZ_CANPVO010000033.1, forward strand.
CGAGGTCCCCGCCGATGCGGACGAACCGGTCCAGGCGGAGCCGATACGGGACATGGGACGGTTCACGCATGAGGCCATCGCGGTGGATCCGGCGACGGGTTTCGTCTACGAGACGGAAGACTACAATCGTCGCTCGGGGTTCTATCGCTTCCGTCCCCATACTCCGGGCGTTCTCCGGGACGGGGGCGTTCTGGAGATGCTCGCCGTGCGGGGGGGGCCGCAGGTGGATCTCCGCACCGGCCAGCAGCCGGGGGTGTGGCGTGAAGTCGAATGGGTGCCGATCGAGAACCCCGACCCGCCCGAAGCCGAACGTAGCGCGTCCACGGTCTGGACGGAGGGGTTCGAGGCGGGCGGGGCCCGGTTCTCCCGGCTCGAGGGCTGCTGGTACGCGGACCGGAGCATCTATTTCCATGCGACGAACGGGGGCGACGCCCAACTCGGCCAGGTCTGGCGGTACGTACCGGAGGACGAGGCGCTTGCGCTCGTCTTCGAGTCGCCGTCGGAGGACGTACTCTCCGGTCCGGACAACCTCACGGTGAGTCCCCGGGGCGGGATACTCATCTGCGAGGACAACTCCGGGGAAACGCACCTCCGGGGATTGTCGCCCGAGGGGGAGATCTTCCCCTTCGCCCGAAATATCCTGAACGTGCGCGAGTTTGCCGGCGCCTGCTTCACGCCCGACGGCCGGACGCTCTTCATCAACGTCCAGGGAGACACGATCTCGTTGGGGGCGGGGAACCTCGGCCAGACGTTCGCGATCTGGGGACCCTGGGAGCGGGGGCCGCTCTGAGCCGGCGCAGCGCCGCGTTCGGCGTGGCGCTCGCTGTCGCGCTATCGGGCCAGGCCTGCGTGTGGTCCGTGCCGCTCGCGACGACGCCGTCCGCCGACCCGCCGCCCTTCGCCGACCGGCCGCTCTACGCCGTCGGCTGGACGCAGATCGGCGCGGCGGGGGTCTCGACCGTCTGCGGGCCGTGCTCTCGGAGTTGAACGGCGAACTCTACCCCGTCGCCGCCCGCCTCGACCGTCACCGGGCTGGCGCCGGTCAGGATCTTCCTCGCGAACCCCATCGACAGCAAGCTGGTACGGCTGATGGGATTCGCTTCAATCGGAGATGGCCCGCCCATCCAGGGGCAACTGGACCTGCTGCCTCGGCTCGCCGCCGACTGGAGCAAAGAAGCCCTCTGCCCATTCCCGAGGAAGGCACTCGCGACACGCGACACCAACATCGGCGCCTCGCTTCGTTCGTCCGTCCCACCCGCTCCGACGGTCACCCACGCTTCGGCCCGTGCCGCCCTCTCTTGACAACACCCAGCGAGCCCCTTACCGTGCCTCCCACAAACATGTCAGCGATAACTCTCCCGTTTCCCTTGCCTCGGAGATCGCCAACTTTATCGGCGTGGCAGTTCGAATAGCAGGCTCAGCTTGTGAGTGACAGTGATTATGTGCTCACTACTGAAATCAAGAGCGTGCTCACTACTTGAAATCAAGAGCGTTGGTGGCCGGACTGCAATTTTACCCTGGAGAAATACACTTGGTTGGGATGGCTTGGCTCGTTACCATAACCGGTTGGTTTTTGGTCGGCGCAATGGTTGTTGAGCCTGCCGAGACAGTGCATCGACAGTCACGGGACACGCGACTGTGTTTGGAGCAAGTCTATCAAGTCGATCTTCCCGATGATTTTGCACCCATTGGTCTAACCATTTCGAGCGATATTGGACCTGAACCAATCATTACGCTGTGGTCCCGATCGGCGCTATATCTGTTCAGTGTCTCGTCACTCGAGCCGACTCTGCGACGCGTCACTAACGCCGTACCACTCAATATCGACCCACTTTCGGCAGTAGTCACTGAATGGGACGGGGAAAGTCATCAGGTACAGCTGTTCGATGCTTCAGATGGATCGATATGGACGCTGGACGTAGCAACAGCAAACGTGGCCAGGTTCACAAGATCCGCCGAAGCGTCTTTGGCATCAGGTGCAACTCGAGATGCCGGCGGTTGGGTTCGGGCGCACAAAATCGTAGACCTGGCTGCGGATACTATGGGAATAACTCTAGTCAGGATGGACCAGCAACTTCCGTCCGGATACGTCGCCGATTCCACCTTGTCCACCGGAGGACGACGCGGTGTAGATCGGATTCTACATATACGACCGGGGAATCATGACGGTCTTGTGGTCAGCGAAGCCGCGTTCCCGTTTGCCACTGTCGTGTTTATGCACACCGGCCAGGAGCTGTGGCGGAGCTACGCGGATCCCGGTCGGTTGCGTGTGCTGCTAGAGGAACAAGATTTGCGTTACGTGGTCGCCACGCCGGCGATTGCACTGGGCGATGGAGTGTTGTCGACATTCGTGGGTCTCCGATCAGGCCTGAGGGTGTCGGCTGTCCGGTCGCCGGGCGGCGGGGAGTCAAGGTATGCGCTTATCGGGAGCGACATGGCCTTCCTGGCGGGCATTTCGGAGCATCGTTTGTTGGTGGCAACAAGGTATGACATGCCCCATGAGTTACTTCTTTATCGCTGGAGTTGGATCGACGAAAGCCGGAGTTGTGCCTGACCGGCCCAAACCCAAGGAGGTCAGTATGAGCCAGCGTGTCGTTGCTGCGATCCGCCGTAGTGCGCTTGTCCTCGTGATTGCTGCGATAGGATCGGTCACCACTCCCAGGCCGGCGGCCGCCCAGATGGGCTGCGTGTCCTGCTGGTTGGATTTGTGGGGGGGTGGCTTCGACTGCCTGACGTGGTATGTGGGTTATGAGGATTGCTTCGCCTTCGGTAGATGGTGCTTGGAGGGCGGTGGCATTTGCGAAGAAATCATGCAATTGGACGTTGCAGAAGATGGCTTCGTATACTCGCGCGACGCAGGAAGTGAAGACGCAAGAAGTGAAATAGGCAGCCTGGAGAGGAGCCGGAGGCCGGCGGACCGAGCGACGTCACGGACATGTGACGGCATCCTCCTCAGGGCTCGGGAGACGGACGCCGCCATATCCCGGGTGGCCGCGCCGGCTTTCTTGACTCTTTGAGATACGGGTCGTCTTCCAGGTACGCTACCTTGTCGACGTTTGCCGGAAACTGCGGCCGGGGTCGGGTGGTGTGTCGTCCGGCTGAGGAGGACACGCCGCCCGATCGTCGACGGGGAGGAGTTCAACAAATCCCGGGCGAGGTATCGTTGACCATGTTACGTGGCGTTTTTTTGTTTGCCGTCGCCGTCTCACCATTTGGGAGTGCAGCGGCGCAAGATTCGGATCTGTTCCGTTCGTCGGCGTCGCCGCAACTCAAGCTCACGCTGGGTGTGGAAATCCAATCAAGCGTCAATGGTACTACGACGTTGGCGGAGCCCCGGCAAATATTGGCGAGTTCCAGTGGCATTTATATATTGGATCCGCTGATGCCAGGTGTCACGCGGTTCGACCGGCAGGGGGAATGGATCGGCACGATCGGCGAGAAGGGAGAGGGCCCGGGGGAGTTTCGCAGCCCAGATTCGATGGGATGGCTTTCCGACACGTTATGGGTGGTGGATCGTGATCTTGGTCGACTGTCCCTTTTTGATCGAGACATGGTCCACGTCAACTCCGTGAGTTTCCGAATCGTTACCGGCACGACCCTGGCAATGCCCCGTGCGGCGGTGGGACCGTGGGTGTTGAGTTTACCATACATTTCAGCGAACGCGAAGGCTCGTGAAGATTCGGTTCCTCTGCTCGCATTCGACAGAGGCGGAAATGTGCGAGACACGCTTGCGTGGATCGCGGGCGGACGATCGACGGTGTCCGTCACGATCACGCGACAGGGTGAGGATCGACAGGTCGTATCGGTTCGGAACCCATTCGACACACGAGGCCTGATGGCGCACGACCCCCAGAGCCGGTGGGTGTACATTGGCACCTGGGGAACTGATTCGAACGACAAGTCGTACTTGAAATTGGTGAAATTGGCTGCGGACGGCGATACCGTGAATGCTGCGGAGTTGCCTATAGAACGAGTGCCTGCTACGGGCGGCGACGTTCGCGCGCATGCAAGGAGACTCCGGGACGAAGCTCCGGAGTTGCTGCGACAGCGACTGTCGGTGTCGACATTGACGCGCGCGTTCTTGAGCCAGGTTCCAGATCCATCGATAAGCGGCGTTGATGCGATGCTTGCCAGCGAGGAGGGAACGATCTGGTTGCGGAGAACGATGTGGATCGATGAAGCTGCCTCGGAACGGTGGCTCGCGTTTCGCTGGCACGAAGGTTTAGTGGGGCACGTCGTCCTGCCGATGGGCGAGTCCATGCTTGCGACCACGGGCGGGATGTTATGGAGTATAAGCCACGACGCGCTGGGGCTCCCATCGATCAAGGGCTGGAGTGTGACATCGTATCCGGGGAACTGACAAATGGGTGAACGGATTCTGGCTCGCGGACGACGAGCGATGGGGTTGGTCCCGCTTGGCATCCTGGGCTTTGCCACGGCAAGTCAGGGTCAAGAAGTCTCGGTGTGCGACGGACGCCCCGCTCTCCAGATCGCCGTAACGGATGCGTCAGGGCAGATGCCCCTGCCACAGGCGACCATCTTGGTACGCTGGACGGACGCCGTGCGGAAGCCTGTAAGACAACCTGCGGAGGTGGATGGGCGATTGTTTCTTTGTGCGCCCCGAGACGCGGGCACGGCGACGATATGGGCTGAGTTCGGTGATGGTTCGAGCGAGCAAGTAGATGTCGCCCTTGAGTCGGGGACGGTCACGGACGTGGCCCTTCCGATTTCATTCGGTGAGGTGGCGACGGGTCGAATCGTAGGTCGCATGGACGATCTGTCCACAGGCGATCCAGTGGCTGCTGCAGCGGTGTCGGTTGTCGGCCAGACGGAAGTCGTAACGACCAACCGGCGGGGTCGGTTCGTGCTCAGCGGCGTGCCGGTTGGAGAGCATGAGCTGTCCGTGCAACGGATCGGCTACGCGACCCTTCGACACACCGTCTCCGTGCATAGAGGAATAACCACGGACGTAGAGATTGACCTGGTGCCCGATCCCCTGGAACTGCAACCGATCGTGGCGTCTGTCACGAGGCCGCGTCGACTCGAGATCAACGGGTTCTACGACCGCAGGTATTGGGGTGAGCTGACCGGAGGCGGTGTCTTCATCACGGCCGAAGACATCGACCGCCGGAGTCCCGCTCGTCTGACGCAGATGCTGGGCGAGGTGTCGGGGGTCCGCGCGAGTTGCAACGATCTTCGTGGTAGTCGGTGCCTGTTGTACAGTTCGCGATTGTCCGATGGGTTCTCGCCGGGAGGCTGCCAGATGAGTGTATATCTCAACAACAGTCCTGTTATCCGTCGAGGGTCCCCTTCATCGTACCAGGATTCGGTGAACGATCTGGTCCTACCCACCGAGGTAGCGGGGATCGAGGTCTATCGCAGCGCGTCCGAACTGCCAGCCGAGTTTGCGGGATACGATTCACAGTGCGGAGTCGTCGTGATCTGGACCAAATAACGGGGCCATGAGCGGTAGTCCCCGCCGGTCGGCGGAGACCGTGCGGCGCTCTGGAGCCGGGGAGGGGCCAGGGTCGGCCCGTCGTGATCACGAGGGCCCCGACATCGAGATTGCCACCGTAGCGCGCGGACGCTTCGGTGCGCGAGAAGATCTCGATTCTGCTCACTTCATCGACTGACATCTGGAACCTGGCAGACCGGAAGGAGGTCGGCATGTCGCGGCGGCGGTACACGCCCAAAGCTGAAAGCGCAGGTGGTGCTCGAGGTTGTCTCGGGCGAGAAGACGCCCGGGCGTCTGGAGCGTTACGCTACGAGTTCGCCGGGCGGCACAACATCCGCGACATGGACACAGTGGCCCAGATGATTCACGTTGTGACGGGCCTGATCGGCAAGGGTCTACTCTACCCGGAGTTGGTTGGGAAGACATGAGTACGGTTACACATGGAAGACACGGGCTGGCGACGGTTTGGGCGATTGCTCTGACAGGGCTGGTTGCCGCTTGTGGAGGGGACGGAACGACGGTCCCGGAGCCGGTAGGCGCGGCGGGTACGTGGCGTCTCACGGAGATCGGCGGCAGACCGATGCCAGTCGATATCGGGACGGGAAGCGATTGTGTGACGATAACTCAAGGGTCTTTGACGATTCGTACCGATGCCTCCTATGAAGACAGCGTGTCTCTTCGCGCCTGTGGTACGCTTAACACATCGATGACGATCGCAATTACGGGTACATGGAATCAGGACGGCAATCTGGTTGATTTTGTCCCCGCTGAGGGTTGCGGTAACCGTGCGGTAGTTACCGCGACTTCGTTGCGGGTAGCTCGTGATTGTAGTCTAGGTGTACCGGTCGTGTATGCTCGGTAGAGAGCTATGAATTTCGCCAACCGGACGTTGTGGACGGGCGTGGATAAGCGATAGCACCCATCGGAGAGTTTGTGTTTGCGGGGTTTCTGATCGTATCTGCGATCAGCGCATTTCTGAGCTACGGGAAGAAACACTACGAGGACTGTATGTAATCCCCGGACTCGTGGCCGAATGCCGATGGAGGTCATCGAAGCCAACGAGGTGTCGTCAGGCCGGTGAACCTGTCGCACCGACGAAGCCGTCTCCGCCGTAGCGCGCGGACGCCTCGGTGCGCGTCAGGATCTCGATCCGGCTGATCTCATCGATCGACAGGTCCAGGACAGGCCCCGGAGGGTGCAAGAGGGTGCCGCATGTCGAACTCTCTCCCGTCCGATGGTTGTCGCGGTGCGAGCGATCCGCCGACGTTTTAGGATACTCTCCGTCGGACTTGCGTTTAGTCCGCCCATACTCGGCAACGTGCCGTGGGTGCCGCCCGAGGCGTGACGGAGGAGCCGCTGAACGGGATCGACAGACGAGACTTCGTGCGCCGCGCCCGGCGGTGGGCCGGGACCGCGGCGCTCGCGCCTTCGCTCGCAGGTCTCGCAGCGTGTGCCCGGCCGGCGGCCGCGTCCACGACCCGGACGGCTCGCGGATCCGCCGCGTACGGACCGCTGCGCCCCGCGGGTCCGGAACTCGCCCTCCCCGAGGGGTCTTCCCACGTCCTCCTCAGCGTGGAGGGCCGTCCGATGTCCGACGGTCGGCCCACGCCCCGCGCCCACGACGGAATGGGACTCTTTCAGTGAGCGACGACGACGTCCGCCTGGTGCGGAACCATGAAGACCAAGACCCGCCCGGCGTCGCGGTCCCGCTGGTGTCCCCGGAACTGGCGTCCGCTCCCCTCCGGGCGTCCTCCGGGATGAGGGCGTTCCGGAAATGCTCGCGGTGCGGGGGGCGCCGCAGGTGGATCTTCGCACCGGCCAGCGGCCGGGGGCGTGGCGCGAAGTCGAATGGGTGCCGATCGAGAACCCCGATCCCCCCGAAGCCGAACGCAGCGCAACCACCGTGTGGATGGAGGGGTTCGAGGCGGGCGGGGCCCGGGGGATCTCGGCCAGACGCTCGCCATCTGGGGACCCTGGGAGCGGGGGCCGCTCTGAGCCGGCGCAGCGCCGCGTTCGGCGTGGCGCTCGCTGTCGCGCTATCGGGCCAGGCCTGCGTGTGGTCCGTGCCGCTCGCGACGACGCCGTCCGCCGACCCGCCACCCTCCGCCGACCCGCCGCTCTACGCGGTCGGCTGGACGCAGACCGGCATCGCCTCGTGGTATGGGGAGCCGTTTCACGGCCGGACCACGGCGGCCGGCAACACCTACGACATGGATGCCATCTCCGCCGCCCACCGCACGATCCCGTTCGGGACCCGGATCCGCGTGGACAACCTCGACAACGGGCGCTCCATCGACCTCGACGTGACCGACCGCGGCCCCTTCGTGCCCGGCCGCATCCTGGACCTGTCCCGGGGGGCGGCGAGGGAACTCGAAATGATCGGGCCGGGTACGGCGCGGGTGCGGATCACCGTCATCGGGACGGCGACCCCGGTCTCCGCGCGCGGCGGCTGCGTCGTCGTCCAGGTTGCGTCCTTTCGGGAGCGCCGGAACGCCGAGGCGAAGCGGCAGGAAGTCGTGCGGGCGGGATTCGAAGCCGCGATCGAGCCGTACCAAGACATGTACCGCGTCGTGGCCGGCCCATTCGCGGATGAGCCGGCGGCCGGGCGCGCGCGCGAAACGCTCGGCGGGTTCATGCGCCGTTGCTGACGGTCGCGGAGCAGGCCGGCCGCCGCCGGCGACGTGACCTCGCTCGCAGTTCAGTCGTGCTAGTGTCGTCACAGAACCGGAATAGCGAAGGTCGGGTGCCTCGGGTAGCTTTCGACACCCCCTGACTGCTTGCCGTCCGCGTGGCGGCGCGGCCCCCCGGGGTCCAGGAACCCGGGCAGGTCGAGAGCAGCGGTCTCCTGGTGGAGGATGTATGCTTCGGAGAACTCACGCGCTCGTCGCGCTTGCCGCTCTCGCGGTCTTCTCGGGTCCCGCCGCCGCCGCGCTGGAGGGGCAGGCCGGCCGGTATTTCGGCCGGAACAAGGTCGTCTACGAGTCGTTCGACTTCGAGGTGCTCAAGACGCAGCACTTCGACATCTACTACTACGAAGAGAGCGCGGCCGGCGCGCAGATGGTCGGCCGCCTCGCGGAGCGATGGTACGCCCGCCTTTCCCGTGTGCTCAATCACGAGTTCCGTCAGCGCCAGCCGATCATCCTCTACGCCGACCATCCGGACTTCGAACAGACGAACACCTCCGGCCAGTTCATCGACGAAGGCACGCAGGGCTTCACGGAGATCCTGAAGCGGCGGCTCGTGATGCCGATGATGGTGTCCCTCCACGAGACCGATCACCTGCTCGGCCACGAACTCGTGCACGCCTTCCAGTTCGACATGACGGGGCAGGGGACGGGAGGCCCGGGGCTGGATGTGCCCGGCGCGATCCGGCTCCCGCTGTGGTTCATCGAAGGCATGGCCGAATACCTCTCGATCGGGCCCATCGACCCGTTCACGACGATGTGGATGCGGGACGCCCTGGATCTGGAAGACGGGTTCCCGACGATTCCGGAACTCGCGGACAGGCGGTACTTCCCGTACCGCTACGGTCACGCTTTCTGGTCCTACATCGGCGGCGCGTTCGGGGACGACCGGATCGGCCGGATCCTCAATCTCGCCGCGCGCACCGGGAACCCGCTGGCGGCGATCGAAGCCGTCCTCGAGGTGCCGATTGGAGAGCTTTCGGACCGCTGGAAGAGCGAACTCGAGACCTATTTCGCCGACGCGCGCCAGGAGACCCGCTCCCCGGACGACTACGGGCGCCGCGTCGTCTACGAGCCTCCCGATGAGGGGAAGCTCCATCTTGGCCCGGCGCTGAGTCCCAACGGCCTGGATATGGTCTACGTCTCGCAGAGCGACCTCTTCTCCATCGAGATGTTCGGGGCCGACGCACGCACCGGAGAGGTGAAGCGTCGCCTCACGAACAACGCGGTCGACCCGCACTTCGAGAGCCTCCAGTTCATCCACTCGGCGGGGGACTGGCACCCGAACGGCCGGCTCTTCGCGGTCGCCGGCATCAAGACGGGCAATCCGCTGCTCACGATCATGGAGGCGGAGAGCGGAAATATCGCCAGGGAGATCCCGGTCGAGGGGTTCCAGCTGGGCGCGATCTTCACGCCGAGCTGGTCGCCGGACGGGTCGCACATCGCGTTCAGCGGCCACTCCGCCGGGTTCACCGACCTGTATGTGATCAACGTCGAGACCGGGCAGCTGAGGCGGCTCACGGAGGACCCGTTCGCCGACCTCCAGCCCGCCTGGTCGCCCGACGGCCGGTCGGTGGCGTTCGCGACGGACCGCTTCACGACCGACCTGGAGTTGCTCGTCCCGGGGACCTACCAGATCGCGCTGCTGGATCTCGAAAGCGGGGAGATCGAGCCGCTGCCGGGCTTCGACGACCAGTTCCGGAACTACAATCCGCAGTGGTCTCCGGACGGCCGGAGCCTGTACTTCGTGTCGGACCACGACGGGATCGCCAATCTCTACCGGCTCGACCTCGAGACGCGGGAGCGGTACCTGGTCACCGACCTGTGGACCGGGGTGAGCGGACTCACGGCCATCAGCCCGGCCGTGTCCGTGGCCCGCGGCACGGGTGACGTCGCGTTCAGCGTGAACAAGGGCGGGCCGTTCAGCTACGAGATCTACGTGATCGACGACCCGGACGTCCTCGCCGGGGAGCCGGCGCCCGAGATGCTCGTAGGCGTCGACGCCTCGATCATCCCGCCGCGCGAACGGATGTCGACCGCGCACGCGGAACTGCTCGCCAACGCCCGCCTCGGCTTGGCCGACACGATCACCTTCGAGGACGCCGAGTTCCGGTCCCCGCTATCCCTCGATTTCATCTCGCAGCCCACGATCGCCTTCGGGGCGAGTGACTTCGGCGTTTTCTTCGCGGGCGGGGCGGCGCTGTTTTTCTCGGACCTGCTCGGCAACCGCACGCTCCAGACCATCCTGCAGGTCAACACGAGCTTCGGGGATCTGCTTCAGGGCACGGCGGCCCTGGCAGGCTACGAGAACCGGTCCAGTCGATGGAACTGGGCCTTCATCGGGGGGCAGGTGCCGTTCGTCACGCGCCAGTTCGGGTTCGAGCAGGTTCAGGTCGGGAACAGGCCCGTGAACATCATTCGGGATTTCCGTTGGTTCGAGATCAACCGGGAGCTGACCGGGATCGTCGCCTATCCCTTCAACCGGAATTCGAGGGTCGAGTTCTCCGCCTCGGCACGCCAGGTCGACTTCTCCGGCGAGATCGAGGATACCGCCTTCGACTTCTTCACCGGTCAGCTATTGGACAACGAGGTGACGGATCTGCAGGACTGCGAGGGGGACATGCTGTCGTTCAACCGTCGGCCCTGCGCCTTTGAGTCGCTGTACACGGCGAGCGGAAGCGCCGCCCTCGTATACGACAGTTCCATCTTCGGCGGCACGAGCCCGATCGCCGGACAGCGCTACCGGCTGGAGGTGGAACCGGCCGTCGGAACGCTGAACTTCCTGACGGTGACGGGTGACGTTCGCCGCTACGTCCGCGCCGGACCGTTCACGGTGGCCGGACGGGCCCTCCACTTCGGCCGCTGGGGTGGCGGGTCGGACGACGCGCGCCTGGGCCGACTCTATCTCGGGGTGCCATCCCTCGTTCGCGGGTACGACAACCGGTCCATCGATGTCGCCGAGTGTACGGTCGCGAGCCAGGCCGCGTTCTCCAACTGTCCTCTCATCGCGAACCTCATCGGCAACCGCGTGGCGGTAGGCAACGTGGAACTGCGGCTTCCCCTCCTGGGCGGGATCGGCGTGATCCGCGCCCCGGGCGTACCTCCGGTCGAAGTCGGCCTCTTCTATGACATGGGCAAGGCGTGGTCGGGCGAAACACCCCTGAACTGCCCGGATGGAAACTGCTCGTTCGAGGACCGGAACTGGGTGTCGAGCGCCGGTCTTCTTGCACGGGTCAACCTCTTCGGCCTCATGATCGGCGAACTCAGCTTCGTGCGGCCATTCGATCGTCCCGACAAGGGTTGGATCTGGCAGTTCAATCTGGCGCCCGGCTTCTGACGGCGGTGCCGGCGGTCGCCACGAAGGGCGATTGTTGATGGGCTTGATCCGGAGCTGGCTGATCAACGCGGCGGCGCTGTACGCGACGGCGCGGCTCCTCGCCGGGGTCCGGGTCGACAGTCCGGAAGCGCTCATCGGAGGGGCGCTCGCGATCGGCCTCGTCAACGCGGTCATCCGCCCGATCCTGCGTGTCGTGACCTTTCCGATCACGGTCCTGACGCTGGGACTCTTCTACTTCGTCCTCAACGGCCTGATGTTCTACCTGGCCGCGTCACTCATCCCGGGGTTCGAACTCGCCGGCCTGGTGGCTGCGGTCGGCGGCGCACTCGTCATGTCGATCGTCGCGACGGTGCTACACGTCTTCCTCAAGCCGCGCAGGAAGAAGTAGCCGAAGACGGCGGCGTTGGACCTCGTCGGGAGGCGTCAGGCGTAGAGGCGTCAGGCGTAGTAGGGATTGCTGCCGGCGGCGTGGTCGGTGACGTCCTGCACGTCGACGATCTCCGGCGCCGCGTCCCGAATCATCTGCTTGATCCCCTGCGTGAGCGTCACCGAGGCCATGCCGCAGCCCTGGCAGCCGCCGCCCATCGTCACGTAGACGACGTTTTCGCGGATGTCGACGAGGCGCACCGTCCCGCCGTGCGATGCCACCCCCGGGTTGATCTGCTCGTCGATGACGCGGCGCACGCGGTCGACGAGAGGTCCATCCAATGGCTTGGCTCCGAGCGGCTGGATGTTGGGGTTGCTGAAGTGGAAGCCCGAACCCTGGAGCGACTCCACCCAGTCGATGCGGGTTCCGGACAGGATGTCCGCGCTCTTCGAATCGACGACGACCTCGAAGCCGGGGGCATCGAACGACTGGTCCTCCGCTTCCCGCTCGAAGGGTTCGATGAGCGCCATCTCGTATTCCGGCGCGATGGGGCTCGCGTTCTGAACGCTGACGCGTACCGCGAGACCTTCCGCCGGGTCCTCGCTGATGAATGATCGGATCCGCTCGCTGGCGGCGTCGGTGAATGTCAAAAGATCCTTGTCGGACACGTCTCTCTCTCCTAGGCGCTGGCGGCCACCGCCGCCCTGAGATCGCTCGCCGTATAGAGTACCATTGTTCGCAGCCCCGCCCCCTCGAGCGTGGCTCTTCCCCCCTCTTCGCGGTCGACGAGGCCGAGTACGCCGAGCACCTCGCCGCGGGCGCGATTCACCGCCTCGACAGCCTGAAAGGCGGAGCCACCGGTCGTGATGACGTCCTCGACGACGACGACCCGGGCGCCGGGCTCGAAGCAGCCCTCGATCAACTGTCCCTTGCCGTGTCGCTTGGCCTGCTTGCGCACCGAGAACGCGTGAATCGGGTCCCCCGCGCGCCAACTGGCGGCGGCAATCGCGTAGGCCAGCGGATCCGCGCCCATCGTGAGGCCGCCGACCGCATCCGGCCGAAATCCGGCGTCCCGGATGGCCGCGAGTCCGACCTCGCCCATCAACACCTGCCCGTGCGCGTGCATGGTCGAGGTCCGGCAGTCGATGTAGTAGTCGCTCCGGGCGCCGGAGGCGAGCACGAAGTCCCCGAGCCGGAACGAGCGCTCGGCGAGCAGGTTCAGAAGTCTCGAATGGGCGGAACTCAGCGGAGCCTCCTAGCTGACCTGGCGAATCGCCTGACCGGATTCGGCGTCGCAGCGGGCACAGAGCCCGTACAGCTTGAGTTGACGTGTCAGTATATGGAAACCGAATTGCCGGGCGACCTCCGTCTGCAGCCGGTTGAGTTCGTCCCGCTGGAACCGGACGACGTCTCCACACGCCGTGCAGATCAGGTGGTCCTGCTGCGCCCGGCCCACCTTGGCCTCGTATCGCTTGAAACCCTCGTCGAAGTCGTGCTCGGTGGCGAGGCCGACGCGAACCAGGAGGCTCAGCGTCCGGTAGACCGTCGCCTTCCCCGCGCGTTCGCCGTCGTCGCGCAGGCGTTCCACGATCTCGTCCGCCGACAAGCGCTGCCCGGACTCGAACAGTACGCGGGAGATCGCTTCCCGCTGATGGGTGACGGGCAGATGATGCTCCTGCAGCGCGGCCCGGAAGAGGCCGAGCATCACGGCGGCGCAGCCGAGAGGCGGTCGGGGGGTAAGGGTGTTAGTAGTCATGGTGTTCTCAACGCGATGAGAAGATAAGCGCCCTCGTCACGCCTGCAACCGGCGCGCCTCGAAGTCGTCCACGACCTGCCGCAACAGGCGATCGACGGGGGAGGCCGGCCGGGGCGTGAGGAATCGGTCCGAAAAGCGATTCAGGGCCACGCGGAGAGCGGTGAACGTCTTTGCGGCGTCGCGATAGCAGCCATCGAGTTGCTGGCGGCGGGCGAAAGGGGCGTCGGCGGCCAGCGAGAAGCCGGTTTGACCCATCGCCTCGTAGTAACCGAGGTCGGGTCCCGCCTTCCGTCGCTCCCGGGTGGAAATCGAATCCGGGAAGAGGCCCGACAGCCAGAGCGCGAAGTTGCCGAGATGCGCGCTGAGCAGAAAGCCGCGGCGACCGTCCGATTCGGCGATCTCGGCCACCAGGTCGACGAGATAGCGGTACTCGCAGTCGTCGTACTCGGTGATCCGGTGGGCTCGCGCCTCCCTCGCGAAGTGGAGGAAGATCGAGGTCACGTAGTCGGCCATGAGGCGGGATTCGACGCCGCCCTCGAGCAGGCTGTGACGCAGCGCCACGTAGGAGAAGAGGGCCAGCGGGAGCGCCGAAAGCCCCGGTTCGGCGGTGAGCGCGCCGGGTGCCTTCGGGTGATCGAGCAGCGCGTCGATCCCGCGCTCCGCGACGAGCGTCTCGAGGCGGGTCCGGTCCTCGCCCCCGCGGGCGAGCATGTAGACGAGTCGGGCCGCGTCGTCCCGTCCGAAGGAAGCTCTGACATCCGGAAGAATCATGCCGCTCCCCCTTCCCGTGGTCCCCTCGCGTCGGCCCCCGCCACCTCGTTCCATACCCCAACCTCGTCTGCTAGTTTTCTTTCCGGGAGGAGTGGCCGCAACGGAGTCGACCCGGATGACAACGATCTGACATGCTGAGAAAACAATTGAGAGAGCGCGGATTCGTGCTGCTGGCGGCGCTTGCGGCCGTTTTGGCTGCGTGCGGCTCGGCGGACGCGGACGTTCGCGGCACCGACGTTGGGGCGAATGGCGAGCAGGCCGCCGAGACGGGAACGGGTGCCGTCGCCCAGGCCGTGGAACTCGTCCCGCTCCGGGTGGGCGGGATCGCGATCCAGGTCGAGATCGCCGACGATGCCGACGAGCGCCAGCGCGGGCTGATGTTCCGGGAGTCGCTCGCGGAGAACCAGGGGATGCTGTTCGTCTACCCCGAGCAGCGCATCCTTGGGTTCTGGATGAGGAACACGCTCATCCCCCTCGACATCGCGTACATCGACCGCGAAGGCCGGATCGTCGACATCCAGCAGATGGAGCCGCAGACCACGGAAACCCACGACTCGGCCGCGCCCGCCATGTACGCGCTGGAGATGAACCAGGGGTGGTTCGAGGCCAACGGGATCCGCATCGGCGACCTCATCGAGTTCTAGGCACGCGCAGCGCGCAATCCGGAGAACCCACGACCCACCCACGGACGACCCACGCATGGATCATCGCACAGGCATGGATCATCGCATAGAGAAGGACTCCATGGGGGAGATGGCGATCCCCTCCGACAGGCTCTATGGAGCGCAGACGGAGCGGGCCCGCCAGAACTTCCCCATCTCCGACCTCCGCTTCGGACGCCGCTTCATCGAGGCGCTCGGCGCGATCAAGCTGGCGGCCTCCCGCGTGAACCGGGAACTGGGACTCCTCGATCCCGAACTCGGCGAAGCGGTCGAGCGGGCGGCCGGCGAGGCCATGACCGGGGAACTGGATTCCCACTTCGTGCTGGACATCTTCCAGACCGGGTCCGGCACGTCGACGAACATGAACGCGAACGAAGTCATCGCGAACCGCGCCATTCAGCTGCTGGGCGGCGTCGTGGGTTCGCGCAGCCCCGTCCACCCCAACGATCACGTCAACCTGGGGCAGTCGTCGAACGATGTGATCCCCACCGCCACCCACGTCTCGGGACTCGTCGCGATCGAGCGCGAGCTTCTGCCCGCGCTGGAGCGGCTGCGCGCGGCGCTCGCGGAGAAGGCGGAGGAGTTCGATCACATCGCCAAGGCGGGGCGCACGCACCTGCAGGACGCGACGCCCGTCCGGTTGGGACAGGAGTTCGGGGGCTACGCCAGCCAGGTGAGGCACGGGATCCGGCGCGTCGAGGCCGTGCGTCCCGCGCTCGCCGAACTCGCCATCGGAGGGACGGCGGTGGGAACCGGCATCAACACGCCGGCGGACTTCGGCGCGCGGATGTCGGCGGCGCTGAGCGAGATCCTCGGGGTCGGGTTCGTGGAGGCGTCCAACCACTTCGAGGCGCAGTCGGCGCGCGACGCGGTAGTCGAGGCGAGCGGGGCGCTGCGAACCGTCGCCGTGAGCCTGACCAAGATCGCGAACGATCTGCGGTGGCTGTCATCCGGCCCACGCACGGGGCTGGGCGAGATCAACCTGCCCGCGGTGCAGCCGGGCTCGTCGATCATGCCGGGCAAGGTCAACCCGGTGATGGCGGAATCGGTGCTCCAGGTCTGCGCGCAGGTCATTGGCAACGACGCCGCGATCGTCGTGGGCGGGCAGTCGGGGAACCTCGAACTCAACGTCATGATCCCCGTGATGGCCCATAACCTGCTCGAGAGCGTCCGGATTCTCTCCACCGCGAGCGTCGAGTTCGCCGAACGCTGCGTCCGCGGGATCACGGCGAACGAAGAGCGCTGCCTCCGGAACGCGGAATCCACCGCGGCGCTCGCCACCGCGCTCGCGCCCGTCATCGGGTACGACAAGGCGGCCGAACTCGCCAAGCTCAGCCTCGCGGAAGACCGCACGCTGAAGGAACTCGTCCTGGAGCAGGGGCTCGTCGCCCCGGCGGAACTCGACCGAATCCTCGATTTCCGCGCGATGACCGAGCCCGGCTGACCCGACCCGGCCGTCGCCTCGTCGCCCCGGTGCGCCCGTTGCCCCGTCGCGCCCGTCGCCACGGCGCGCTATGGGATGGGGACCAGCGCCTCCGGAAGCAGTCGATTCACCGTGAGGCTGGAGAGCCGGAAGGCTTCCGCTCCGTCCGCGACCCGGCCGACCCAGTCTCCGCGTTCCTCGTCCTCCAGCAGGAGGATCGCGAGTTCGAGTCGCCGGCCGGTCACATCCGCGGACCCCTCCGAGAACACTTCGAACGATCCATCCGCGAGCGCGAAGTCGGCGGCCGCCTCTTCCTCCTCCGTGGGGAAGCCGGAGGCGGAGACGGAGGGCAGGATGGCGAGGAGCCTCTGCACGAGCGCCGAATCCGCCGGCGCGTCCCCCGCGAACCACCCCTCGTCGCTCCGGCGCAGCACCGCCTCCCGGTCCCCGCGGCGCATGAGGATCTCGCGTACGCCGGCGGTGTCCACGGACGCGATCAGGCGCGGGCGCCACCCGTCGCGGTCCCGGTTCAGGTAGCCCCCGGCCGGACCGTCGAGCCGATAGACGACATCGTCGCCGGGGAGACGCACGAAGTAGCCTCCGGAGCGCGTGTCGCGGCCGCCGAGCTGGAACCGCCGCACGTCGCCGCCGGCCGTTCGCACTTCGACGTGCCGACCGCCCTCCGCGACGCCCAGGTTCGCGTGGTTCGACGGGTTGCGCGCGACGAGCTCGGACGAAGAGAGCTGCCCGATCACGTCCAGGAGGTCGCGGATCTTCGGTTCATCCGCCACGTATCCGTCGACCATCCACCCCGCGTCCGTCCGCTCCAGACGCACGGTGCCGGCATTCTCCGCGAGCACGATGTCCACGCCCGCGATGGAGTCCGTCACCACGAAGGAGAAGCCGTCCCCGACATCCAGCGTCCCTCCCTCGCCGCTGTCCCTGAAGAGCTGGGGCAGGTAGAGGAGGACGGCCACGCCGAGCACGACCGCGATGACCTTCAGCTGCCTCGCGTTCATATGAGCGCTCCCCCCTCCGTGAAGGAGCGCTGCTGCACCTGCCGCCTCCGCGCGAGCCGCAGCACGCCGACGAGTACGAAGAGCAGCGGGACTCCGGCCAGGTTCCCGTACCGGGTCAGATCCGGGAGCCACTCGTTGGGGAAGAGGAGGAGCGGCGGCGCGCGGTCCTTGGACCGGATGGAGATCAGCGCCTCGTCCTGGGCGAGCCAGTCGATCGCGTTCTGGAAGAAGATCATCCCGGCCAGCCCGGACATCGACTGCGAGAGCGTCTCGTCGTGGACCAGCGACGAGGAACCCGCGAGGACGATGCGGCCACCGCCCGGCTGCGTGTAAGCCAGGGCGAGCGTCTCCATCACCACGTCTTCCTCCGAGATCCGTCCACCCGGCGCGATCAACGCCTCCCACTCCTGCATCGCATCGATCGAGAGCGGGGTCTGCAGTCGTCCGCCTACCTCCGAAGTCGTGAGAAGCGGCGTCACCAGGGTGCTGTCCTCCACCTCGACGAGGAGCGGGCTTCCGAACCGGATCGGCACGTTCGCCACGCCGTCCACGATCACGTGCTCGGAGGCTGGCTGGGCGAGCGCCCATAGAGGATACGGTACGATGAGGGCGCCGCCCTGAGACGGCACCTGCACCTGTTCGTGGAGCGCCAGGTCGAAGGCCATCGACGGGACGATGCCGAGTCCTCGCGCCTGCAGCAGCGAATCGAGCGCCGGATCGAAGGTCGGGCCCGCGTAGAGCGCCTGCATGTCCGCCGTCACGCCCGACTTCAGGATGAAGAGGCTCCCGCCCTCGTCGACGAAGCGGCTCAGGATCTCGCCCGCCGCGGGCTCGAGCGGCGTCCGGCCGCCGGCGATCACGAGTATGTCGATCGAATCCGGCACCGCCGCGGTCGTCGAGTCGACGCGGAACTCCATCAGATCGTACTCCAGGGCGAGGCGGCCGCGGGCGAGCCGAAGCCCCGCGTCCAGACTCAGTTCGCCGTGTCCGGTCAGGATCCCGATGGCGGGACGTTCCGGGCGCGTGAGGGCGCGGATCATGGAGGCGAGACGGTATTCGAGGTCCGCCGTCTGCCGGATGAACGGGATGATCTGGCTCTCGCCGGCGTACTGGACCGCGAGCGCGAAGTAGCGCTCCTGGTACGACACCTCGTCATCGGCCATGACCTGGAAGGGCACGGGGCGGATGCCGAGCAGCCCAGCCTCCTCCCCGGCGTCCGGATCCTCGTCGGGGTCGAGGCGCACGAGGTTCACGTTGGCGCCGCCGGTCGCGTCGAGATCCCGGAGGAGGTCGTCCACGTCCCGGCCCACGGCCGCAAGTTGCGCCGGCAGCTCCGCGGACTGGAAGAGCTTGAGCGTGACGAGGTCGTCCACGCCGCGCAGCAGGTCGGCCGTCGGCGGGGAGAGCGTGTAGACCTTGCCGGGCGTGAGGTCGAGCCGACCGCGCAACTGCGCGCCCGCCAGCGCGGCGAAGACCGCGATCCCGACCAGGCCGAGCACGCCCACCCGCAGCCGCCCGTACGACGGCCGTTCGCGGCTCAGGCGTTCGCGCATGACGGAGAAATACGTGAGCGAGAGGAACGCCGTCCCGAGCGCCGCGAAGTACAGGACGTCCCGCAGATCGATCACGCCTCGCGCCACGTTCGAGAAGTGCCCGAGCACGCCCAACCGCGTCGCCACCGCCGCGAGCGGGGCGGGGAGGGAGAGGGTGACTGTGGGAAGTCCGATGAGGTAGAGGGCGAAGCCGACCGTGACGCCGATAATGAACGCGGTCACCTGGTTTCTCGTGAGCGAGGAGGCCCACAGGCCGACTGCGATGAGCGCCGATATGAGGAACATCGATCCCAGGTACTGGGAGAAGACGACGCCCCACTGAAGGTCGGCGCCGAAGGTGAGGCCGAGCGGGATGCCCAGCGTCCCCGCCATCGCGATCAGCAGGAAGAAGAGGACGCCGAGGAACTTGCCGAGCAGGAACTCCACGACCTGGATCGGCTGCGCGAGCACGAGTTCGAGCGTCCCCGCGTTCCGCTCCTCCGCGAACGACCGCATGCAGACGGCCGGAATGAAGAAGAGCAGGAGCCACGGAAGGAGCGACAGCATAGGCCGCAGCGACGCCTCGCCCAGGAGGTAGGCCTCCTGGAAGTAGAAATAGAAGTTGATCCCGAGGAAGATGACGAGGAGGATGTAGGCGGTCGCGTGGTCGAAGTAGCCCGCGAACTCCCGCTTCGCGACGGTGAGGATGCGGCCGATCATCCGTCCACCTCCTCGCCCGCCTCCGGCGCCTCGTCGGACATCGCACCGGGGGGCTCGTCGCCGGTTTCGTCCGCCGGCCCGGCGCTCTCGGCGGTGAGCCGGTGGAAGAGATCCTCCAGGCTCGCCTGGGCGAGGTGCAGTTCCCACAGCGGCCAGCCCCGCGCCGCGGCGAGTTGCGAGAGGTCTGGTCGCGGGTCCTGGCCGGGGGCGCCCTCGACGGCGAACCGGGCGCGCCCGCCCGCATCCGCCTCGAGGGTGTCGGCCCGCGCCACGGAGGCGAGGTCGCCCATGGCCTCCGCGGCGGCGTCCGCCGGGGCGTCGAGTTCGACCATGACCCGGGCGCCGCCATGCCCGGCGACAAGCGCATCGACGGAGCCATCCGCGACGATGCGCCCCTCGTTGATGATGACGACGCGCGAGCACGTCTTCCGCACCTCCTGCATCACGTGCGTGCTCAGGAGGACGGTGCGGTCGGTCCCCACGTCGCGGATGAGGCTGCGGATCTCGACGCGCTGGTTCGGATCGAGTCCCTCGGTCGGTTCGTCGAGGATGAGGATCTCCGGCTGCGAGAGGATGGCCTGCGCGAGGCCGACGCGCTGCCGGTATCCCTTCGAGAGCTGGTTGATCGGGCGGTAGTAGACGGCTTCGATGCCGGTCTGCGCGACGACATCGTCGGTCCGCGCGCGGATCTCGCCGGCGTCCATCCCGCGCAGCCGGCCCATGAACGTGATGTACTCGCCGGCGAGCATGTCCCGGTACAGCGGGTTCGTCTCGGGCAGGTAGCCGATACGGCGCCGCAGTTCGACAGGGTGGTCCTCGATGGACAGGCCATCGATGGAGATCGTGCCCCCATCGGGCTCGAGATACTGCGTGAGCAGCCGCATGGTCGTCGTCTTGCCCGCGCCGTTGGGCCCGAGGAAGCCGACGACCTCGCCGCGGTCGATCGAGAACGTCGCGGAATCGACCGCAACGGTCTCGCCGAACCTCTTCACGACATCGGTCAGCGATACGAGTGACATACGAGTGGCATCGGATCCGGGTTGGATGTGTGCGACGGGGCGGAAAAGGTAGATCGGGTGCGGTGCGAGTCAAGCACCGCCGCGGGTCATCGCAGACAGGCCGGTGGCGCGGGTGTAGCTTCCCCGGCATGAACGTACTCCTCGATGCGGGTCGGCGCGTGGTGGGGCTCGCGCTGGTCGTGCTCGTCGTCGTCCCCGTCTTCGTGGTCCTCGATCCGGCCGCGCCGCGCGGCGCGCTGGACGACCTCATGCGGCGGTCGGGGTTCGAGCACTGGACGTACACGTGGGGCGTTTCGACCGGCGTCTGGACTCTGCTCGCGGTGGGAGTCGCCGCGCTCGTTGCGGCGTTTGGGCGCGGGTGGCTGTCGATGACGCTCGCGCGGATCGGGCGGGCGATCGAGCGGCCGCCGGCGTGGGCGGTGGCCGCGTCCATGGGGCTTCTCGGCGCCGGGCTCGCGACCGCGGTCGCGCTGGTCGCGTTCGATGGGCGCACGCTGGTCACCGACGCGAGCGTGAACCTCCTGCAGGCTCGGTACTTCGCCGCCGGGGCGCTGGCCGGACCTCCACTCGCGATGCCGGAGTTCTGGTCCATGCAGTTCATGGTGCAGACGCCCGCGGGGTGGGTGTCCCAGTATCCCCCGGCCCACGCCCTGTGGCTTGCGGCGGGCTTCAAGCTGGGTGGTCCGTGGATCGCGGTGGCGGCGACCATGGGAATGCTCGGCGTCTTCTCCGTCCTCTCCTTCGAGCGCCTGTTGCCCGACCGGGTCGCGGCCGCCCGCCTCGGCGCCCTGCTCGCCGTCACGAGCCCCATGCTGCTGGCCCTCGCCGGGGCCTACATGAACCACGCCACGGTCGCGGCCTTCGCCGCGCTCGCCCTCTGGCTGTCGCTCCGGGCCGAGACGGGCCGGGCCGCGTGGGCGCTGGCGGCGGGCGGCGCGATGGGCTTCATGGTCACGACACGTCCCATCTCCGGTCTGCTCATCGGCGTCGCCGTGACGGCTGGCGTGTGGCTCACCGCGCCACGGCAGGAACCGGGCCTGCACCGGCCGTGGCTTCTGCGCCGCTTCGCCTGGTGGGCGCTGGGCGGCCTCCCGTTCGCGGTCGGTTTCGGCTGGTTCAACGCCCGCTTCTTCGGTAGCCCGCTTACCCTCGGCTACACCGCCGCCGCCGGCCCCAGCCACGGCCTCGGCTTCCACATCGACCCCTGGGGCCGCATGTACGGCTTCACGCAGGCGCTGGGCTATACGTCGACCGAATTGCTCTCGGTCGGGCGCGGAATCTTCGGCACTGTGCTGCCGGTTGCCGCGATCATCGGACTCTATTTGCTCCTCGCGCGCCGCCTGCGGCGCGGCGAGCGCATCCTCGCCGCGTGGGCGCTCCTGCCGATCGTGGCGAGCGCGCTCTACTGGCATCACGACCTGGTGTTCGGGCCGCGCATGCTCGGCGAGGCCGTGCCGGCCTGGTGCGCGCTCCTCGTCCTCGCGGCGATCGGTCTATCGCGCGCGGGCCGCCGCCCGTGGCTCTCGGACGGGATCGCCGTCCTGGTCCTCATCCCTCTCGTTTACGGCCTGACCGTTGGGGGGGCGGAGCGCGTCGTGCGCCTGGGAGGCCGCGCCGCGCTTGTCCCGGAAATCACGGAGCCCGGCCCATCGCTCGTGTTCGTGCACGAGTCCTGGCAGGACCGGATCGGTGCGCGGCTCGCCGCGCGGCCCATGAGGCTCGACAGCGTAAGGGCCCTTCTGACACAGTATGATCCCTGCCGTCTCGAGGGTGCTCTCGTCGGAGCGCAGCAACCGGAGGAGGTGGTCGATCGGTGCGGGCGCGAGCGGGCGGCCGACCGGCTCGGCGCGATGGGCCTCACCAGTTACGTGTGGCGCGGGGACTTGCCCGGGCTCGGCGGCTCGGGCGTGCTTTGGACCCGTGATCTCGGGCCGGAAGCGAACGCGCGCCTCATCGAGGCGGAACCGGGCCGAACGCCCTTCCTCGTGCTCCCGGACAGTGCGAGCGCCGGCCTCGTCGTCCCCTACCAGATGGGCGTGAATGCACTCTGGGGGCCCACTCCGCCGTAGCAGCCCGCGAAAAAGCTCCGCTGCCAGCTCAGGCGTGCGATTCCGGCGCCGTCGGAACGACGAGTTCGAGGTCCGTGTGGCGGGCGATCGTGTCGAAATCGCGATTCCGGGCCAGCAGCGGGCGCTGCGCATCCAGGGCCGCGGCGGCGACCATGCAGTCTACCGAGGACCGAATCGTACGTCCCGCCCGCTGACACGTGCGGTAGATCCGCGCCGCGCGCTGGAACTGGCCCAGCGAGTCGGGGATCAGGATCTCGAAGCGGCCGAGCAGCTTCAACAGATCCCACTCGTCGGATTCGCTGCGACAGCCTGAAAGGAGTTCCATAGCCGCGGGAGCGGGCGTGGCGATCGTGCTCCCGGTCCGTACGGCATGTCTCAAAGCAAGGTGGACGGGACTTTCCGTGCAGCGCAGGTACTCGATCCACGCGGACGTGTCGACGATCACAGGGGCTCGACCGTGTTGCCGTCTCGCATCTCATCCAGGTCGCCCGCCCAGCCCACACCCTGCATGGCGAGTGCCTCCTCCTTCGTCATCGGGATGAAGGACTGGCGGAACACCGCTTCCTTCACGGCCGCCGACCAGTTGGCTCGTCCGTACCGCTGGCGCACCGCCTCCAGTTCACGCTCCGGCAATCTCACTTCCAGATCGACGAATCGCAGGCCGGCGGACTCGGCGGCGCCGTATCGCGGCTCCGCCTCGCGCACGGCGAAGACGGAGCCACCCCTCAACTCGCGTTCGCGCGCGTCCCGCAGCGCCCGCCGCACCCACGCGGACACCGTGACGCGGTTGCGCCGCGCCGCATCGCGGATCTCGTCCAACTCCGCCTCCGGCATCACCACCTGCAGTCGCTTACTCATATCGTAAGTATGATATACTCATCACGCATCAGGCTGCAACGGGTTGCCGGGGGTTGGAGCCCTTCGCGGGGTGGAGGTCAGTCCTCGGAGAAGGCGGCGTCGAAGGCGGTGGCGGAGGGGGGGAAGGTGAGGGCCCGGAGGCGTTCGCACGCTTCGCGGGCGCCGTGTTCGCGGTCCATGCCGCTGTCCTCCCACTCGATCGAGAGGGGGCCGTCGTAGCCGATCCGGTCGAGGGCGCGCAGGACCTCCTCGAAGTCCACTCGCCCGCGCCCAATGGAGCGGAAATCCCAGCCGCGGTCGGCGTGCCCGAAGTCGAGGTGGCCGCCGAAGGTGCCGGAGCGGCGCGGGGTGTCGGACCACCACACGTCCTTCATGTGGGCGTGGTGGATGCGGTCGCCGAATTCGAGGATGAAGGCGACGTAGTCCACGCCCTGGTAGGCGAGGTGGCTGGGGTCGTAGTTGAAGCCGAACGCGGCGTGCCCCGCCACAGCCTCCACGGCCCGCGCCGCGCTGGCGGTGTCGAAGGCGATCTCCGTCGGGTGCACCTCGAGGCCGAACTTCACGCCAGCCGCGTCGAAGGCGTCGAGGATCGGGGTCCAGCGGTCGGCGAAGTCGGCGAACCCGGCGTCCACGAAGCCGGCCGGGTGCGGGGGGAAGGCGTAGGCGGCGGCCCAGATCGAGCTGCCGGTGAAGCCGTTCACGACCGGGACGCCGAGCGCAGCCGCCGCGGCCGCCGACCGGCTCATTTCCGCCGCGGCCCGCCGCCGCACGGCCTCGGGGTCGCCGTCGCCCCACACGCGCTCCGGCAGAATGAGCTGGTGGCGGGCGTCGATCGGATCGCACACGGCCTGGCCAACGAGATGGTTGGAGATCGCGTGCACCTCGAGGCCGTGGGCCGCCAGCAGGTCCCGCTGCCCGGCCGCGTAGCCCTCCTCCTCCGTCGCGCGCACGACGTCGAAGTGGTCGCCCCAGCAGGCAAGCTCGAGCCCGTCGTAGCCCCACGCGGCCGCCTTCGCGGCGAGCGTCGCCAGCGGCATGTCCGCCCACTGGCCGGTGAACAGCGTGATCGGTCGTGCGCTCATCGCGTCGGCTCCCCCGGCTCCGCGGGCGGCTCTCCCGGCGGTTCGTACCGCGCGTCCACCCACGCGCCGCGGCGCCCGCTCTCCACCGCCCGTTCGAGGAAGTGAACCCCGCGGGCCCCGTCCCACACCGTGGGGAAGTCGAGATCCGTCTCGTCCGGCGTCCGCCCTTCGTCGAGCGCACCGATGGTCGAGATCACGCTCCGGTACAGGTTCGCGAACCCCTCGATGAACCCCTCCGGGTGGCCCGGCGGGACCCGCGACGCTCCTGCCGCCTCGGGCGAAATCCAGCCGTGTCCCCGTCGCCGCGGCCGGGCCCGTCCGTCCGGCGTCCGGTGCCACAGCGTCTCCGCGTCGTCGTGCCGCCAGGCGATCGAGCCCTCGCTCCCGTACACGCGGATCGCGAGCCCGTTCTCCTCGCCCGCCGCCACCTGCGACACGGTGAGCGTCCCCCGCACGCCGCCGTTCCACCGCATGAGCAGGCTCGCGTCATCTTCCAGACGCCGCCCCGGAACGAACGTCGTCAGCTCGCCGCACAGTGCCTCGACCTCCAGCCCGGTCACATAGCGGGCCAGGTGATGCGCATGCGTCCCGATATCCCCCAGCGCCCCGGCGGCCCCCGCCTGCTCCGGATCCGTGCGCCACACGGCCTGTGGGTGCCCGGTCAACTCGAGCGGCGTCGCCAGCCACCCCTGGAAGTACTCGAGCTGGATGCGTCGGATAGTCCCGACGCGCCCCTCGCGCACGATGGCGCGCGCGTCCTTGATCATCGGGTAGCCGCCGTAGTTGTGCGTGAGCGCGAACACGCGGTCCCCGGCCGCCACGAGCCGGCACAGCGCCTCGGCGTCCGCGACCGTCGTCGTCAGCGGCTTGTCGCACACGACGTGGAACCCCGCTTCGAGGAAGGTCCGCGCCACGTCGAAGTGGAGATGGTTCGGCGTGACGATGATCACGAAGTCGAGCCGTCGATCCCGAGGCAGGGAAGCCTCGGCCTCCGCCATCTCCGCATAGTTTCCATACACGCGGTCGGGGTCGAGTCCGATCTCGGCCCCCTTCGCCGCGGACCGCTCCGGGTCCGACGAGAAGGCCCCCGCCGCGATGCGCGCCAGACCGTCGAGTTCCGCCGCCATCCGGTGCACGTCCCCGATGAATGCGCCGGGTCCGCCCCCCACCATCCCGTAGCTGAGGCGGCGGTTCATCCGCCGCCCGCCCCCGCTCCGATCCGCACGGCTCGATATCCGCCGGCGCGCCGGTCCCGCAGATAGAGGAGCCCGAAGATGAAGACGAGGGCTCCCGTGTACGGCAGAACGGACCGGAACGAGACCCGACCTCCATAGTTGTCCGCCGGCCCGAGGATCGCGTTGGCTCGCTCCGCCAGCGCCTCATCGCCCCCGGAGTTGATGATCGCCCGCAGCGCGTTCGCCGTGACCGACTCCGGCAGCGCGCCATCCGGCCCCACCCCGGCGAGTGCCTCACCGACCGCTTCGCCCGCCGCCGCCAGATCCGGGGCGGTGCTCGCGTCGGCCCCGGCGAAAGCCGCCGCCGCATCGGCGAACAGTGCCTGCGTCTCGACCGCCGGAAGCCGCTCGTGCCCCACCTCGTCGGCGATCCGCCCCATCCACGGCGTCGTCCACAGCCCGACGACCGCCATCCCCGTCGCCCCCATCATCCCCAGCCCGAGCGCGCCGGAACGCGGCACGCGCTCCGACACGAAGCCGAGCATTGTCGGCCAGAAGTAGCACACGCCGACCGCGAACACGGTCGCGGAGGCGAACGCCATCACCGTCGTCTCCGCGTAGCTGAGCCACAGCAGTCCCACGACGGAGATCGCCGCACTCGCCGACAGCACTCCGGTCGGCGAGAGCCGCTCGACCGCGAACCCGGCCTTGTAGCGCAGGATCGCCATCAGGCCGTTGATCCAGGCCAGCACGAGGATCCCCGGAATCCCGCCCGCCTCCAGCACCGCGGGCACCCACCGGTTCGGCCCCAGCTCCGTCGAGGCCGTGATCGCCATGCAGAAGAGCATCAGGATCATCAACGGCGTCATGAACGTGGCCTTGAACATCTCCATCATGCCGACTCCGGCGCGCACGCCCTCGGTCGGCGGGAACTCCTCCCGCCACATCAGGTGACCGTAGATGAGGGTGGGGATGAGGATGAGGCCGATCTTCAGCTGCCACGCGGTGAGGCCTGCCCAGTCCAGGCCGAAGGCGAGCACGGAGCCGATCACGATCCCGCCCGGGAACCAGACGTGGAACTGATTCAGCTTGACCGTCTTCCGCTCCGGATAGAGCGCCGCCACCAACGGGTTGCAGGCGGCCTCGACGAGGCCGTTCCCCAGCGCCAGCGTCAGCGCCCCGAAGAACGCCTGCCAGAAGCCGCCGGCCGTGATGAGCACGGCCGCCCCCACCAGATGACACGCGAAGGCCAGCCGGAGCAGGAACCGCATCCCCAGCGTGTCGCAGAACGGCGCGAACACCAGTTGCGACACGGCGAAGCCCCAGATTCCGGCGCCCGCGATCCAGCCGATATCGGAGTTCGTGAGCGTGAATTCGCCCTTCAGCGTGAGCATGACCGCCCCGACCACCGCGAAGGTGACGGAGGTCGCGATCAGCGACACGCAACTGGCCAGGAAGAGCCGCCTCGGGCGGACGGAGGACGAGGTCGTATCCACGGAACACTCCTCGGATGAGGTCGGCGCGCACGCTAGCGCCGCCTCGTCCGACTCCGCAACGGCGGCGGCGACCCCCGAAACCCTACCGGCCGGCGAACGCTTCGGTCTATTCTTCCCCGAGTCAGAAACCAAGGAGGATCCCGTGAGACGTCCCTCGATTCGCCGCCCGTCACCCGTCACCCTCGCCGCCCTCGCGTGCGGCGTCCTCGTGCTTGCCGCGCTGCCGGCGGGAGCCGCCGCCCAGTCCCGGCCCTACCAGCCGGAATCCGTGAGCGCGAGCGAGTACGCGCGCGCCGAGCAGTTCCTGCCCTGGCACGCGGAGAAGCTCACGTCCGGCGTCACGGTGAACCCCCGCTGGGTCGACGCGAACCGATTCTGGTACCGCAACCAGGTCTTCGGCGGCCACGAGTTCATCATGATCGACGCCGCGGCCCGCACCCGCCGGCCCGCCTTCGATCACGACCGGCTCGCCGCCGCCCTCTCCGAGGCTTCCGACGCGAGCCACGAAGCGACGGATCTTCCCTTCGACGAGTTCGAGTTCAACGCGGCCGGCGGGATCCGCTTCTGGACGGACACCCACGAGCGCTGGGACTGCGACATCGGCGCCTACCGCTGCACCGGTCCGGACTCGGTCGCGCGGGCGACGCATGAAATCGATTCGCCCGATGGCGCGCTCGCCGTCTTCTCGCGCGACGAGAATCTGTGGGTCCGCGACACCGGTTCCGACGAGGAGCGCCAACTCTCGACGGACGGAGAGTTGCACTGGGGCTACGGCGTCGCGCCGGAGGGCTGCTGTCAGGAGATCTCCAACCGCCGCCGCGACTTCAAGCCGCCCCCGGTGGCCGAGTGGTCCCCCGACGGCCGCCGGGTCGCGACGCACCGCTACGACGAGCGCGACGTCGAGGACCTCCACCTGCTCGAGGCCGCGACCGGGCGCCCGATCCTCCACAGCTACCGCTACGCGCTCCCCGGCGATTCCATCGTCCCCACCTGGCAGCTCCACCTCTTCGACGCCGAGACCGGAGCCCACGTGGCGGCCGACTACGACCCCGTCGTCGGCTACTTCGGCGGCGCGGACACGACCTGGCACGCCGCCCAATGGACCCCGGACGCCGCCCGCGTCTACTTCTCGCACCATTCGCGCGACTTCAGGAACCAGACGCTCGTCGAGGTCGACGCCGCGACGGGCGCATCGCGCAAGGTCATCGTCGAGAGCGGCGACACCTGGGTGGAGCTGAACCAGCTCCGCACGCCCTACAACTGGCGCGTGCTCGACAACGGGAGCGAGTTCATCTGGTTCTCCGAGCGCGAGGGCTGGGGCCACCTCTACCTGCACGACCTCGCCACCGGAGAGATGAAGAGCCGGATCACGCAGGGCTCCTGGCTCGTCGTCCAGCTGCTCGCGGTCGATGAGGCCGCGCGGCAGGTCTACTTCACCGGCGTGGGGCGCGAGCCCGGGCGCGATCCGTACCGGCAGCACCTCTATCGAGCGTCGCTCGACGGCGGCGGGGTGACGCTCCTCTCGCCGGAGGACGCCCACCACGCGGTCTCCGCCTCACCCGACGGCCGCTACTTCGTGGACACGTACTCCACCCGCTCGACGGCACCGGTCACCGTCCTCAGGGACGACGCCGGACGCCCCGTGATGACGGTCGAGCAGGGGGACATCTCCCCGCTCCTCGAAGCCGGCTGGGAGCCCCCGGTGCGCTTCTCCGCGAAGGCGCGCGACGGAGTGACGGACGTGTACGGCTATCTCTGGCTTCCCCCCAACATGGAGGAGGGAGCCGTCTATCCCGTCATCGACTACGTCTACCCGGGCCCCCAGATCGGCCCCATCCGCACGCCCGGCTTCACCTCCGGGCCGCGGGGCCAGGGCCACGCGCTCGCCCAGCTCGGCTTCATCACCTTCGCGGTCGACGCCATGGGCACGCCGTACCGCTCCAAGGCCTTCCACGAGAGCTACTACGGGAACATGCGGGACAACGGGATCCCCGATCACGTCTCCGCGCTCAAGGCGCTCGCCCTTCGCTATCCCATCGACATCGAGCGGGTAGGGATCTTCGGCCACTCCGGGGGCGGCTTCTCCTCGACCGACGCCATCCTCACCTTCCCGGACTTCTTCAAGGTCGCGGTGTCGGGGGCGGGGAATCACGACCAGCGCGGATACCACTTCCCGTGGGGGGAAAAATACCACGGGCTGCTCGAACGGAACCCGGACGGGACGGACAGCTTCGACTCGCAGGCGAACCAGAACATCGCCTCGAACCTCAAGGGGAAGCTGCTGCTCCATTACGGGTCGCTGGACGACAACGTGCACCCGAACATGACGCTGCTCGTGGCCGACGCCCTCATCGAGGCGAACAAGACGTTCGACATGCTTGTTTTCCCGAACCGGAACCACGGCTACGCGCGCGAGCCGTACCTGATCCGGCGCACCTGGGACTACTTCATCGAGCACCTCATGGGCGCCGCGCCCCCGGTCGACTACCGGATCGTCCAGCCGTAGCACGTTCCCGCGGGAACGCCCGGCCTCGACAGCGGGGCCGGGCGGACCGCTTGTCAGCCTTCCTCGTCCGGCGCACGTTCAGCCGGACAGAGCCGACCCTTATCCGGAGGACCCCATGCGCCGCGCCCCTGATCGAACATTCGTGACGCACCTCTGCTGTGCGCTTTCGCTCTCCCTGTTCGGCCTTCTGGCCTGCGCGCCCGAGGACGGTGGCGAGGCCGGTGGCGACGAAGCCTCCGGCGAGAGCCTCATGGAGCGCGTGATCGCGCGCGGCGAGTCCCTTGAGCTTCCGACGGAATGGGATCCGCCTCCGGGCGAGCCGATCGTGCACCACACCGCGGGCTTCGCGAAGACGCTCTGCTCGGGCGTCTTCATCACCGGACTCGACTGGCGTGACGCGGCCGCCAACGTGGGCGGCTTCACGGCGCCCTTCCAGCACCGCGGCGCGGTCGTCGACACGGTCGTGGACATGGAGGCGCGGACGGTGAGCCTCACCCTCGGCTCGGGGATCACGCGCACCGCCAAGCTGTACGGCAGCCAGGGCTGCATCACGAACCCGCTGGGCCAAGACTCGATCTACTTCACGCCCTCCGTCGTCGAGCCGATGACCCCGGATCCCGCCACCACGCCGTGGCCCATGGGGGACGTGCTCCCGGACGAGCCGTACCCGCCCGAGATCGACATGGACAAGGTCGGGCAGGCGGTCGAGATCGCGATGGACCAGGAGGGGATGACGCTCGGCTTCGTCGTCACCTACCAGGGCCGGATCATCGGCGAGGACTACGGCCCCGGCGTCGACATGCACACCCCGTTCGAGAGCTGGTCGAAGGGGAAGTCGCTCACGGGAACGCTGATGGCGGTCCTCATCCAGCAGGGCGTGTACGGGCTGTGGCAGCGCGCGCCGATCCCGGAATGGCAGGACGACGACAGGAAGAACATCCGCATCGCCGACATCATGCGGATGTCGAGCGGGATCCGGATCGTCGCGCCCCAGGACCCGGATTATACGGAGGAGATGGGGTATCCCGACCACCTCTATCTCTACACCGGCGAGAACGCCTTCGAGTGGGCCGCGACGCGCCCGCAGCAGTGGGAGCCCAACACGGTGGGGCGGTACCGGAACACCGACCCGGCGCTGACGAACTACCTGACCCGCCTCGGCGTGGAGGGGCGCGGCGAAGACTACCACGCCTTCCCGCAGCGGAACCTGTTCGACAAGCTCGGGATCCGGAACTTCATCATGGAGACGGACCCGAACGGGAACTTCCTCACGCAGGGCTACGAGTTCGGCTCCGCGCGCGACTGGGCACGGCTCGGCAACCTCTACCTGCAGGACGGCGTGTGGGAGGGCGAGCGCATCCTCCCCGAGGGCTATGTCGACTACGCGATGGAGATCGCCCCGGCCTGGATCGCGGACGGACGGCCCGTCTACGGCGGCGGCTTCGTGTGGAAGGACCTCGGCTTCCCCATCGAGGATGACTACGGCGGGTTCGCGGGCGCCGGCGGGCAGTACACGGTGTTCATTCCGGCGCGCGGCCTCGTCATCACGCGTCTCGGAAAATACACGGGCGCCGGTCCGGGCCGGGAGAACCTGGACGCCGCGATCGCCCTGCTGATGGAAGCCGTGCCCCCGATCAGCGACTAACCGCGATCGGCGACTAACCCGCTGGCTCCCGGCGCGCCCCAGCGAGGCGCCCTGCACGAGCAGGAAGGTCCGGGGCGTCGAGGATCGTCGCGACGAGGTCGAAATCGTCGCGGGGGCCGGTCCATTCGAGGTCGTCCACGGTC
The DNA here is from genome assembly GCF_947581785.1 of Candidatus Palauibacter polyketidifaciens. NCBI lineage: Bacteria > Pseudomonadati > Gemmatimonadota > Gemmatimonadia > Candidatus Palauibacterales > Candidatus Palauibacteraceae > Candidatus Palauibacter > Candidatus Palauibacter polyketidifaciens. The sequence continues at coordinate 61,358 of NZ_CANPVO010000033.1, forward strand.
GCTGAGACCGGGGCGTCGCGGACAAGCGTGGCGAGGCGGCGGAAGAGGAGCGCGTCATCGAGCGCGGTGCGCAGCGTCTGGGCGAGGCGTTCGGGGCCGCGCACGGAGACATCCCAGTCTCTTCCATCCGAGGGGATGTCCTCTATGCGGCCGTAACGCGAGAGCACGGCGGCGGCGGTCTTGGCGCCGAAGCCTCGGATGCCGGGGAATCCGTCCGCGGAGTCTCCCACCAGGGCGAGCCAGTCGGGGATCGCGGCGGGAGGGACCCCGAACTTCTCGATGACGCCGGCCTCGTCGCGCAGGAGCCGCTGTCGGCGGTCGAACTGCACGATGCGGTCGCCTTCCACGCACTGGGCGAGGTCCTTGTCCGGGGTGCAGAGGAAGACGCGCTCCACGCGCGGGTCCGCGGCGGCCATCGCGGCGCCGGACGCCATCGCGTCGTCCGCCTCATGCCCCACCATCGGCCACACGGTGAAGCCCGCCGAGGCGAGCGCCTCATCGACGAGCGGGAACTGCGAGTAGAGCGCCGGATCGATGCCCGAGCCGTCCTTGTAGCCGGGCCACAGATCGTTGCGGAAGGATTCGATGACGCGGTCGGTGGCGATCGCGACGTGCGTGGCGCCGCCCTCGAGGAGGCCGAGCATCGAATTCACGACCCCGCGCGTCGCCCCCACCTCGTGGCCTCCGGCGTTCTTCGCCGACGGTGCGCCGTAGAAGTGCCGGAACAACTCGTAGGTGCCGTCGATGAGGTGGACCTGCACGCGAACTCTGCCCTCCGCTGACGCCCCGCCGCGATTCTCCGCCCCGTCCCGCTCCCGCCTCCGAAGCGTCGTGCGTCGGAGCGTGGTGTGCAACGGCCCGCTCCGGGGACTGGTGCGGGGGTGGCGCCGGTGTACCTTTGGTGGCCTTCCGCCGGCCCCGCGGCCGGCTGTCGGTCCCGGTCCCGCTGTGAGGCGTTCGACGTGAGCCAGCTCCAACCAGTCTCGACCCCCGACGGCGCCGTCGCGCCGGCCGTGACGCGCCAGGCGATCGCGACGGCCGACCGCGTCGTACTCAAGGTGGGGACGGGCGTCGTCACGCACGACGATGGGACGATTGCCCTCTCCCGTCTCTTCCGCGTCGTGGAGAGCGCGAGCCGCCTGCGGCGGGAGGGCCGGGAGGTCCTCATCGTGACTTCGGGAGCGGTGGGCCTGGGACGCGTCGCCCTCCAGCTCCCGGAGCCGCCCGAGACGGCCTCGCTGAAGCAGACGTGCGCCGCGATCGGCCAGAGCCGGCTCATGGAACTCTACCAGCAGGGGTTTGCCCGGCTAGGCGTCACCTGCGCGCAGATCCTCATCACGTGGACGGACTTCGACGACCGGGTGCGCTACCTGAACCTGCACGAGACGCTCCAGAGTCTGTTCCGGCTCGGCGTCGTCCCCGTCGTGAACGAGAACGACGCGATCTCGCTGAACGATCGCGTGTATCGGGGAACGGGCAAGCGGCCGATCTTCGACGACAATGACCGGCTCGGGGCGCTGGTCGCGAGCGAACTGGCGGCGGATCTCATCGTGCTCCTCACGGACGTTCCGGGCGTCATGACGGCCGATCCCAGACGCGACCCGGACGCGAGGCTCGTCGGCCGGATCGACCGGCCCGATGAACACGGACTCGACGTGGACGGGCGCTCCGGGCTCGGCCGGGGCGGGATGGCGAGCAAGCTGGAGGCGGCCCGCGTCGCGTCGCGCGGGGGTTGCCACACCGTCATCGCTTCGGGGGTCGATCCGGGCGCGCTCGACCGCGTGCTGGCCGGCGAGGAGGAGGGAACGTGGATCCCGCCGCGCGCCGCCCTCTCCTCGCGCAGCCGCTGGATCGCCTACTGTTCACACCCGCGCGGGACGCTGGTCCTGGCGGAGGGCGCAGAGGAACGTCTACGGAGCGGCGAGCCGCTGCGGGCCGGGGATGTCGCGCGGGCGGACGGCGCGTTCCGGCGGGGCGACGTGGTCGAAGTTCGGGCGCTCGATGAATCGCTGGTCGGACGGGGCGTCGTCGCGCTCGACTCGCGACTCGTCCTCCAGGCGGCCTCACATCAGGCGGCCTCACATCAGGCGGGAGCCGGCGTTCAGGTCGTGGGGCGGGAGCATCTCATCCTCAAGGAATCATGATGGAAGCGATTGAATTGAAGTCGGAACGGACGGAGACGCCGACGGAGACGCTGAGGGAGCGGGCGGCCGGAGTACGGGCGGCGCAACGCACAATCGGAAGCGCCGAGGCGGAGCGCCGGGCGGCGGCGCTGCGCGCGCTGAAGACGGTTCTGGTCCGATCGCGGGACGAGATCTCACGGGCGAATGACGAGGATCTGGCGCGCGCGGCGGAGGAAGGGCTTTCCGGATCCCTCCTCCACCGGCTGGGGCTCCCCGATGCCAAGTTCGAGAGCCTGCTCGAGGGGATCGACGCGCTGGTCGAGGGCGAGGACCCGATCGACCGCGTCCTCACACGCACGGAGCTCGATGAAGGTCTCGTCCTCGAACGCGTGCGCAGCCCGCTCGGCGTCCTCCTCATCATCTTCGAGAGTCGGCCCGACGCGGTGATCCAGATCGGGTCGCTCGCCATCCGCTCCGGGAACGGAGTCATCATGAAGGGCGGCCGCGAGGCGGCGCGCTCGAACGAGGTGCTCGTCGGCTGCCTGCAGCAGGCGCTGGAGGAGGCCGGCCTCGATCGCCGCGCCGTCCTCGGCGTCCCGGACCGGCGGGATGTCGACGAACTGCTCGCGCTCGACGACCTCATCGACCTCGTGATCCCGCGGGGGTCGGGTGCGCTGGTGCGCTCGATCCAGGAGCGGAGCCGGATTCCGGTGCTGGGTCACGCGGAGGGGGTGTGCCACCTCTACGTCGACGCGTCGGCGGATCCGGAGATGGCCGTGCGGCTCGCCGTGGACGGCAAGTGCGACTACCCGGCGGCCTGCAACGCGACCGAGACGCTGCTCGTGCACGAGTCGTTCCTGCCGCGGTTGGGACCGGTCGGCGAGGCGCTCCGCGAGCGCGGCGTCGAACTCCGCTGCGACGAACCCTCCCGCCGGGTCCTGCCGTGGGCCGAGGCCGCCTCCGAGAAGGACTGGGGAGTCGAGTTCGGCGACCTCACGCTGGCCGTGCGGACCGTGGCCGGTCCGGAAGAAGCCATCGACTTCATTCACACGCACGGGAGCAGCCACACCGATGCGATCGTGGCCGAGGACCCGGCCGTCGCGGAGCGCTTCCTGAAGGCGGTGGACGCCGCGAGCGTGTTCCACAACGCGAGCACCCGCTTCGCGGACGGGTTCCGCTACGGGCTCGGGGCGGAGGTGGGCATCAGCACGGCCCGCATCCACGCGCGCGGACCCGTCGGCGTCGAAGGCCTCCTCACCACGCGCTGGCTGCTACGCGGCGAGGGGCAGGGAGCCGCGGACTACGGCCCCGGCAAACGGGCCTTCACCCACCGTCCGCTCGACTGCCAGCCCTTGAGCTGACCCACGCGGCACCCGCCCCGCCACAGACCGCCATGAACCCGACCCTCCAGATCGAGCCCAGCTCTACGACCTGATCGATCAGCAGCAGGACGACGAACCCCGCGGCAGCCCAGGCCGCAATACTGCGGATGCGCACTAGGACGAAATCCGGCGGACGCGGACGCTGCGGTACCAGACGGGGTCGCCGTGATCCTGCAATCCCAGGTGACCCTCGTGGTGCCGGCCGTAGTCGGGCCACTGGATGAACTTGCTTCCCGCCACCAGCGCCTCCCATTCGGGCGAGGCGATCTCGTATTCGACGACCTGCGCGCCGTTCAGCCAGTGTACGACCTGGTTGCCGTGGCGGACGATCCGCACCTCGTTCCATTCGCCGACCGGACGCGTCACATCCTCCGGCGGCGCGTGGAGACCGTAGTTCGACCCCGCCGAGGTGAGCGGATCGCCGCCGTCGTAGTGTCCCGCGTTGTCGAGTACCTGCATCTCCGGGCCCGACTGGAAAGCACTCTCCGTGCTCTCCACGATGCCGAAGAAGATCCCGCTGTTGCCGCCCTCGTCGACCTTCCACTCGAGACGCAGATCGAAGTCGGTGTAGGTGTCGCGCGTGATGAGCGTGCCGCCCCCGACGCCCGGCGTGAAGGCGAGCGCGCCGTCCTTCGCGCTCCAGCCGGCCGGGACATCCTCCATCTGAAACCCGCGCCACGCGTCGACCGACTCCCCGTCGAACAGGAGCTCGAAGCCTTCCGCAGCCTCCTCGGCCGAGAGCCGGTTCGCGGCCGCCTGCATCACGGGCGCGCCGTCCTCCGCAGGTGCTCCCTCCGTTTGCGACCCAGCCTCCGCCTGCCCGCACCCCGACGCGGCAACCGCAGAGAAGGCCAGGAGTACCCACGCGCCGGGTGACCACGTCCCGAGAAAATTGCTATGTCGTCTCACGGCTGCACTCCGGGTTTCGAGCGAGGATCGAGGCGCTGGTCTCACGGTAGACGGTACACGCAATGGCCGCTAGCGGCGGCCGCCGGCGATACGGACGGCTTCGGGGCGGCGTCGCAGGGCCAGCATGCTCCAGGTGCCGAGGGCGGGGCCGATGGCGAGGGGGACGAAGGCCCATTCCCAGCCCAGCGTAGCCTCCCACACCGGAACGAGGCGGATGGTGGCGATCGTGAGCAGGAAACCGATCGCCGTCTGCAGCGTGAGCGCCGTCCCGACGTACTCGGGTTCGGCGAGTTCGCTCACGCAGGCGGAGAACTGCGCGGAATCGGCGACGATCGCGAACCCCCACACGAAACAGACGGCCGCGACCAGCCAGAGGGGGCCACCGAACAGCGGCCCGATGGCCAGGCAGCAGGCGCCGCTCACCACCATGCTCCAACTCGTCACGGCCGTCCGCCCGATGCGGTCCGCGAGCACGCCCGCCGCGGCGGCGCCCAGCCCTCCGGCGGCGATCGTCCCGAACGCCAGGTAGGAGGCGAGGGAGGGGGTCGTGCCCGCGCTCGCGTCCGCCGCGAAACTCGCGGCCAGGAAGGCGGGGATCCACGTCCACATCGCGAACAGCTCCCACATGTGCCCGAAATAGCCGCCGTTGGCGAGCATCGACGCCCGATCGGCGAAGATGCGCCGCACGGCGCGGGGATCGAAGGGCGCGGCCGGCGCCTGGTGGGGGCCCGCGCGGAGCCCGGTCGCGGCGAGAACGGCCGCCATGACGGCGAAGCCCGAGGCGAGCAGGAGCACGGGCTGCCAGGTGCCGATCCCTCCGAGCGGCCGCAGCAGGTGGGGCAGCGCGCTCCCGACCGCGAGGGCGCCGATGAGGATCCCGATCGCCAT
>NZ_CANPVO010000034.1 GCF_947581785.1 Candidatus Palauibacter polyketidifaciens
CCGCATCAGCGAGATCAAGGTCGCGATCGACAAGTCCACGTCCGACTACGACCGCGAGAAGCTGCAGGAGCGGCTGGCGAAGCTGGCCGGCGGCGTGGCGGTCATCAACGTGGGCGCCGCGACCGAGACGGAGATGAAGGAGAAGAAGGCCCGCGTCGAGGACGCGCTGCACGCGACGCGCGCGGCCGTCGAAGAGGGCATCGTCCCCGGCGGCGGTGTGGCACTGCTGCGGAGCCAGGCGGCGCTGGACGGCGTCGAGGGCTCGGACGCCGACGAGTCGATCGGAATCCGGATCGTGCGCCGCGCGGTCGAGGAGCCCGTTCGCACGATCGCCTCGAACGCCGGAGCCGAGGGTTCGATCATCGTCGAGAAGGTGCGCGAGGCCGAGGGCCGGAACACCGGCTACAACGCGGCCACGGACGAGTACGAGGACATGGTGAAGGCCGGCGTCATCGACCCGACCAAGGTCACGCGTACCGCGCTCCAGAACGCGGCCTCGATCGCGGGGCTGCTGCTCACGACCGAGGCGGTCGTGGTGGAGCGGCCCGAGGCGGAGGATCCCGCCGCGGCGGCCGCCGCCGGCGGCATGCCGGGCGGCGGCATGGGCGGAATGTACTAGTCGCTTCCGGGGGGCGGAGATCCGTTCCCTTGCCGTCAGGTGTTGGAGCAGCACGGAAGGCCCGGCTTCGGTCGGGCCTTCGCTGCATCCGCCCGCGATATTAGGATGTCGCGATGCGGTTACTCAGATCCCGTTCCGGACCTCCCCTGAATCGTGCGGCTGTCGCTCGGGCGATGCTGTGGATCGCCGCCCTGGCGCCGCTTGCCTGCGCGGAGGCGACGGGCCCCGACGGAGATCTCTGTCCCGCCGTGGCGAGTCGCGGCGCCACCCGCTTCACGCTGTCGCTCGCGGCCGGGGAGATGTGCGTGCTGCCGGCGGGAGGCGTCCAGGTCGTGGAGATCGGGGCAGGCAACGCGTCGGCGGAGTATCTGATCGTCGTGCAGAGCGGCCTGCGCACGCCGGCGGCGACGACGCGCCTCCGGCTCGATGCGCACGCGAGCGGGGCCGCAGCTGTGCGGGTCCCTCCACTCGTCGCCCCGGCGCGCACGCCGCCGGTCGATGCCTTCCGCTTCGAGGGCGACAGGCCCGGCCTCGAGGAGGCGTCGCGGGCCGACCTCACCTTCCGGGCGAATGCCCGCCGCGCCGTGCTGGGCGCGCGCCCGCTCCGCCCGAGGCCCGCCGCGGCACCGGACCCGGGCATGGTGCGCGCGAACGCGGCCTCCGCCCACGCGACGCTTCCCACCGTCGGCGACACGGTGATCTTCAGCAACGCGGTGCATCCGAACCTCGACGTCGACTGCGACGGGATCCACGACGTGACCGCGGTCGTCCGCGCGGTGGGTCCGAACTTCGCGATCGTGGAGGATCTCGATGGGGCCGGCGTCGTGCTCGGCGGCGGCTACGAGGGGGTCCTGGGACTGCTCGAGGGGTCGGTCTTCCCGGTCCTCTCGGCGTACTTCGGCGAACCCGCGGACATCGACGGAAACGGCGTCGTATGGGTCCTGTTCTCTCCCGTCGTAAACCGGACGACGCCCCGCGACAGCGATACCAGGATCCTGGGGTTCTTCAATCCGGCTGATCTGGCCGATCCCGAGGACTGCCCGGCGTCCAACGGCGGGGAGATCCTCTACCTCCTCGCGGCCGATCCCGATGGCCGGTTCTCGAAGCCCGTACCCACAAGGTTCGCCACGACCGGGGCGGTCGGCGTGGCCGCGCACGAACTGGCGCACCTCATTTCGGCCGAGCGCCGAACCGTGCTCGCCAGGGGCTCCTTCGCCTCCCTTGAGGAAACCTGGCTGAGCGAGGCGCTGGCGCATTCGGCGGAGACGTTCGTCGGGATGTCGGGTGCGTTCCTGCGTCCCGGGAGCAACTACGGGTTCACGGAACTCTTCGCGAATTCCGACAATTTCGCGACGTATCACTTCCCGAACTTCCGCCGCTCCGCGTTCTACCTGCTCGGCCCGCACCGGACTCCCGCGCTGGGCGACGCCTACTCGCACGATCCCGACGGAATCTCCTCGCTCGCGATGCGAGGCTTCGGGTGGCTCTTCCTCCGCTGGTTCGCGGATCAGTACTCGACGGCGGGCGGCGGAGTGCTCGGCGGTGCCGCGGAGGAGACCATCTTCCACGACCTTGCGGGAGGGGGGGAGGCTCGCGCGCGTGGCGTGGCGAACATCGAGCGGGTCGCGGCGGCGCTCGGTGGACCGGACACATGGGACGACCTGCTCGCAGCCTGGGCTCTTGCCCCGATCGCCGACGACCTGCCCGGCGCTCCCTCCTCGACGCAGATCAGGACCTTGCACCTTCGCGACGTGTTTGCCGCCCTGCACCGGGAACTGGGAGGAAGGATCCCCTTCGCGAGAGCCTTCCCGCTCCAGGCGATGGACATTCCGCTCGCCGACGGGACGGATGCCCGGATCGATTTCGAACTCGCCGCCTCGACGGGCTACTATTTCCGGCTCAAGAGCGAGGGGCCACACCCGGAGGTCCGTCTGAGACTCACGACCCAGGCCGGGCTCTCCGTCCCCCCTTCCGAGGCCATCCGCGTCGTCGCCCTCCGGACGCGTTGACCTCGCGGAGCATGGAAGCGGCGTACAGAGCTTCGCTCTCTTCGGGCACGGACCGCGCAGGGCGGGTATCTTGCGCCCGGAAGCGGCCGGCGGGCTCCGGGGATCCTCCGGCTCCGCGGGCCGGCGGGCGCACGGAATCGTGCCAGGGAGATCGACTGTGAGACACGCATGCTGAGACTGTGCGGAAGGCGGCTGCGCCCGGCAGCGGCGATCTCCGGTCTCGCGCTCGCGGCGTGCGGGGGCGGCACGACGGACCCGCCACCGCCGCCGCCTCCGCCCCTCGCCTCCGGGTGCGGGGGGACGGCCACGCCGTCCGTGTCCGCCACGCTGGACCTGTCCCCCGGCGAGCATGTCACGCTCGATGACGCCTCGGATGTGCGCGCCTTCAGGCTGGCGGGCTCCAGCGATCCCCGCGACTACCAGGTCATCGTCCAGAGCGCTTCCGGGGCGCCCGGCCAGAGCGTGGACGGCTGCATGCGGGTGAGCGCCGAGCGCGCCTCCGGGAACGTGACCCCGACCCGACCACCCCGTCTCACCTCCGCGGGCGGAGAATTGAACCGCGACCTTCGCCGCCGGGAGTCCTGGTACGCGCGCGAACACGTCCTCCGGGAGCGGGAGATGCAGGAACTCGCCGCGGTCGGGGCCCGGCCCATAAGGTCCCGAGCCCGGGGGCTCGACCCGCTGGCCGATGCGCTGCGGCCGCCGGAGCTCGGGGACACCCTTTCCTTCCGGGTCGGCGTGGGCGCGAACCTGGTCGTGAACTGCCGCAATCCGACGATGGTCATGGGCGAAGTGAGGTACGCGGGAGAGCACTTCACCATCGTGGAAGACCTGCAGTTCCACGATCAGCCCGACAGCGACCGGTTCTCGGCGGACGAGTTCGAGACGATCGGCCGGCAGCTCGACGAAGTCGTGTACCCGGTGGATGTCGCCTACTTCGGCGAACCGGCGGACATCGACAACAACGGCACCGTCTTCGCCCTCATCACGGCCGAGGTGAACAAGCTCACGCCCGCGGGCGAGGAGAGCGTCGTCGCCGGTTTCTTCCTCGCGCGCGATCTGACGACAAGATCGAGCTGCGAGGCTTCGAACGAGGGAGAGATCTTCTATCTCGTGGGTCCGGATCCGGACGAGGACTACGGCTCGGACATCAGCCTCGACTTCGCCAACGCGCTCGCGCGGTCGACGGTCGCGCACGAGTTCGCCCATCTGCTCAACACCCAGCAGCGCGTCACGCTCGGAGGCGGCAACATCTTCGGCGACCGGGAGGTCGCATGGCTCGACGAGGCGATGGCCCATCTTGCCGAGGAGCTCGCCGGCCTTCGGGCCGCGGGTCTCGGGACCAGGGAGAACCTCGATCTGGAGATGCTCACGTCCAGCGAGGAACAACTCTCCATCTACAACCACTTTCACATCGTGAACCAGATCCGCCTGGGCCGCTTCCTGCGTGGCGGCTGTCCCCCGGATCCCAACGGTCCGGGGGCGGCTCCGGCGCTGGGTGACGCGGCCGGCGAAGATCCGGGCGGGGTGGAATCCCTCTCTTTCCGCGGGTTCGCGTACGGGTTCGCGCGCTGGCTCGGCGACCAGTTCGGGGCGCCTGGGAGCGGAGGCCCGCTTCCCGGGAGCAGGGAAGAGGAACTGTTTCGGTATCTGACCTCGGGAGGCCCCGCGCACTTCAAGGGGATCACCAACGTGGAACGCACCCTCCAGGCCGTCGCCGGCGTGGAGATGGAATGGGAGGAGATCCTCTCGCTGTATCTCACGTCCCTCATCGCGGACGACCGCACGCCGGGCGACGCGGATCCCCGGACCCAGTGGAAGACCTGGAATCTTGAGGCGCTCTTCCGACAGCTGAGCGACTCCAATCTCGGCGACCGCTGCCCGTTCACCCGCAACTTCCCGCTCACTCCCTCGAGGGTGAACGTGCACGTGTCGACGAACAGTTCGACCGAGTTCACCGTGAATTCCTCCACGGGGCGCTACTTCTCGCTCGTGAGTTCGGGCGCGACGCCCGACCTGATCGTCGAGGTCATGGACCCGGCCGGGGCGAACCTCCCGGGACGGGCGCGGGCGCAGGTCACCGTGCTCAGGATGCGCTGAACCCTCCACTGCACTAGCTTCCGCGTCCACTCGAACCCTCTGTCACATCGTGCATCGACGGGTAGGCCGATGAACGACTCCCAGATTTCCGTTTCGCTCCCCGACGGTTCCTCCAAGCGGCTGCCACGCGGCTCGAGCGCCGGCGATCTTGCCGCGGCGATCGGTCCGGGGCTGGCCCGGGCTGCCGTCGCCGCCCGCGTGAACGATGTGCTCACGGATCTTACGGCCCCGCTTCCGGACGAAGCGCAGGTCGCGATCGTGACGCGCAGCGACGAGGATCCCGACGCGCTCTACGTTCTGCGGCACTCCGCGGCCCATGCGCTCGCCACCGCCGTTCGCGAGCTGTATCCGGGCGCGGGAATCGGCTTCGGGCCCCCGATCGACGATGGCTTCTACTACGACTTCGAGGTCCCGGCGCCCTTCACGCCGGAGGACCTGGAGAAGATCGAGCGCGCGATGGCGGACGTCGCGGGGGCGGACGCCCCGTTCGAGCGCCGCGAAGTGGACCGCGAGGAAGCCGCGGAACTGTTCGCGGACGATCCGCTCAAGCTGGAGCGGCTGGCCGAGATCCCTGAGGGCGACGCGATTTCCGTCTATCGGAACGGCCCGTTCCTCGATCTTTGCCGGGGGCCGCACGCGCCCCGCACGGGCGAAATCTGCCATTTCCGGGTCCTCAGCGCCGCGGGAGCCTATTGGCGCGGCGATGAGAAGCGGCAGATGCTGCAGCGCATCTATGGCACGGCCTTCTACTCGAAGGAGGCGCTCGAGGCATACATCACGCGGCGCGAAGAAGCCCGCAAGCGCGATCACCGGAAGCTGGGCAGGGAACTCGACCTGTTCTCGATTCAGGAGGAGATCGGGCCTGGGCTCGTGTGCTGGCACCCCAAGGGCGCCCGCGTGCAGCTCGAGTTGAGGCGCTGGATCGAAGACCTTCAGGAGGCGCACGGTTACGACTTCGTCTACACGCCGCACATCTCCGGCGAGGCGCTCTTCCGGCGCTCCGGGCACCTCCCGAACTACGCGGAGAACATGTACCCCCGGATGGCGGACGAGGATGGCGAAGCGTTCCGCGTGAAGCCGATGAACTGTCCGGGACACATCACGATCTACGCGGCGAACCCCCGCAGCTACCGCGACCTTCCGGTGCGCCTCTCCGAGATTGCGAACGTGTACCGCCACGAACGGTCGGGGACGCTGCACGGACTGCTGCGCGTGCGCATGCTCACGATGGACGACGGGCACGTCTTCTGCACTCCCGAGCAGATCGAGGAGGAGATCTTCATCTGCCTGAAACTCGTCGACACGGTGATGACGACGCTGGGCCTCGACTACCGGTTCGATCTTTCCACGCGTCCGGACGGGGACAAGCGGATCGGCGGCGACGAGGTCTGGGACGTGGCGGAAGACGCGTTGCGCGACGCGCTGGAGCGCGGAGGGCTGGAGTACGAGCTGGACGAGGGCGGAGGCGCGTTCTACGGCCCCAAGATCGACATCAAGTACAAGGACGCGATCGGACGCGAGTGGCAGGGGGCCACGATCCAGTTGGACTTCAACCTTCCCGACCGCTTCGAGCTCGAGTACATGGGGGCGGACAACAAGCCGCACCGGCCCGTACTGATCCACCGCGCCATCTTCGGCACCCTGGAGCGCTTCACCGGCGTACTCATCGAACACTTCGCAGGCGCCTTCCCGCCCTGGCTCGCGCCCGTGCAGGTCCGCGTGCTCCCGATCACGGACGCCCACGCGGCCGCCGCCGGCGAGATCCGGGACTGCCTCGCCACCGACGGCCTGCGCGTCGAACTCGACGCCCGGTCGGACACGCTCGGCTACCGCATCCGCGACGGCGAACTGCAGAAGATCCCCTACCTTCTCGTCGTCGGAGACCGCGAGATCGAGGCCGGCACCGTCGCCGTCCGCGCCCGCGGCGCGAAACGCAAACAGGAAGTCCTCCCCCTCGACGACTTCGTATCCCGGGTCCGCAGTCGCGTCGAGACCCGGTCTCTCGAAACGTGACGTCTGCCGGTTCGCGCGCCGGTCGTCGTTGACAGGAGGGCCGCTCGGGGGCACTTTCCGGGCGTTGAAAAACAGACAAGCGGGGCCGCGATGCCCCCACCCTATCGGCGCACGAACTCGTGCTGCTGCCGGGTCGATGGTGCATTCCCCGCGTGGGATGTGCCCTCGTGCCCGGTCGGCAAGCGTCGAACCGGGCTTTTTCTATGAGGTGCAGTGAACGGAGATCCAAGAGTCAACGACAAGATCCGGATCAGCCCGATCCGGCTCATCGACGAGGAGGGCAACCAGCTCGGCATCGTCGCGACGGACGAAGCCCGTTCGATGGCGGCCGATCGCGGGCTCGACCTCGTGGAGGTGGCGCCCGGCGCGCGACCGCCCGTCTGCCGGCTCATGGACTTCGGGAAGTACAAGTACGCGCAGGCGAGGAAGGCGCGGGAAGCGAAGAAGAAACAGCACATCATCCACGTCAAGGAAGTGAAGCTGCGGCCGAAGATCGAGGCGCACGACATCGACTTCAAGATGCGGCACGCACGCAGATTTCTGGGGGATGGAGACAAGGTGAAGTTCACGCTCATGTTCCGGGGACGCGAGGTCACGCACCCGGAGCGGGGGAGACGGATCCTCGAGATGGTGAAGGAAGAGTTGGAGGACATCGCGGTGGTGGAGTCGGACATCGCCCATGAGGGTCGTACGATGACCATGCTGATGGGACCGCACCGCACGTAGTCCACTCCAGAACGACGACTCCGTCGCGGACGGCCGGTGACGGAGCTGAACCGGAGCATACGCAAGATGCCCAAGATGAAGACGAACCGGTCCGCCGCGAAGCGGTTTCGAAAGACCGGCAGCGGAAAATTCCGGCGCCGGCGTGCCTACCACAGCCACATCCTGACGAAGAAGAGCCCCAAGCGTAAGCGTCGGCTCCGTCAGGGCACCCTTGTGGCGAAGGCGGACGAGAAGCGCGTGAAGCGGCTTCTGGGGAAATAGTTCGCCCCATTCCCCGGACAGTAGCCCGGACAGTCTCAGTATCAGGAATCAGGAGGTGCGGCCATGCCACGCGCGACGAGCAGCGTTGCACGTAACCGTCGAAAGAAAAAGGTCCTCAAGGAAGCCCGCGGCCAGTTCGGAGCGCGGTCGAAGCTCTATCGCACCGCGAAGAACTCCGTCGAGCGCGGCTGGGCCTATGCCTACGTCGATCGGCGCAAGAAGAAGCGCGACTTTCGCCGACTGTGGATCTCCCGCATCAATGCCGCGGCCCGGCAGAACGGAATCTCATATTCCCGCTTCGTCAGCGGGCTGAAGAGCGCCGGCGTCGACCTGAACCGCAAGGTGCTCGCGGACCTCGCCATTCGGGATCCGGCCGCCTTTACCAAGCTCGTCGAGGTGGCCAAAGCGCACGGCCCATGACCCCGGCCGGAGCTTCCCTCCTCGATCGGATCGCCGCGATCGAGGGGAAGGGGCTCGCCGCGATCGGGGAGGCGACGGATTCCGCCACGCTCGAGTCCGCCCGCGTCGAATACCTTGGCCGGAACGGTCAGCTGGCCGACGTCATGTCCCTGATCGGCACGGTCGAGGCCCAGGCCCGACGCGATGTCGGACAGCGCGCGAACGCCGTGAAGACGGTGCTGCGCGGAGCCCTCGAGGAGCGGGCGAAGGCGCTGGAGAGCGCCGTCCGCGGGCCGCGCGCCCGCATCGATCGGACGCTTCCCGCGCGCGAGCGCTGGGTCGGTGGCGTGCATCCCGTGACCCGGGTCATCGACGAGATCTGCGAAATCTTCGCGGAGATAGGCTTCACGAGCGTGCTCGGCCCCGAGATCGAGTCCACGTGGTACAACTTCACCGCGCTCAACATCCCGCTCGATCACCCCGCCGCCGACATGATGGACACGTTCTACCTGGAAAAGGACGTCGTGCTGCGGACGCACACGTCGCCCGTCCAGGCGCGCGTGATGGAGGCCTTCCGGCCGCCCGTCCGCGTCGTCGTGCCGGGGCTCGCGTACCGGCGTGACTCCTTCGATCCCTCGCACGCCCCCGCCTTCGAGCAGATCGAGGGTCTCGCGGTCGACGAAGGCGTGGATTTCGTCGAGTTCCGCGCTGCGATCGAGCACTTCGTGCACCATTTCTTCGGTCCGGGGACGAAGACCCGGTTTCGGCCGTCATTCTATCCGTTCACCGAGCCTTCGGCGGAGGTGGACGTGTCATGCACCGTGTGCGCGAGCGGTTGCTCCACCTGCAAGCGCACGGGGTGGATCACGATCATGGGAAGCGGGATGGTGGATCCCGCCGTCTTCGAGGCCGTGGGGTACGACCCGGAGCGCTACACGGGCTACGCATTCGGGATGGGACCGGCCCGCATCGCGATGGTGCGGCACGGGATCCCCGACATGCGACTCCTCTACGAGGGGGAGATGAGCTTTCTGCAGCAGTTCGCATGAACATCTCGTTCAACTGGATCGACGAACTCGTCGGACTGCGCGAGGAGTTAAGCGACCCGCAGGTTCTGGCCGAGCGGCTGACCATGACCGCCGCCGCGGTGGAGAAGATCGAGACGGTGGGCGCGGGACTGGACGGGATCGTCGTGTCCCGCGTGCTCGAGACCCGTCCGCACCCGAACGCGGACCGGCTCACTCTGTGCAAGGTGGACCGGGGCGCCGGCGAGGTGCTCGACGTCGTGTGCGGGGCTCCCGTCATCGCGACCGGAGGGCTCTATCCGCACGTGGCTCCCGGCGGCGAACTCCCCGCCGGCTTTCGCATCGAGAGCCGGAAGATCCGCGGTGAATTGAGTCACGGGATGCTGTGCTCGGAGGCCGAACTCGAGCTGGGCCGCGACAAGGGAGGCATCATGCGGCTCGCGGACGAGCTCGAGCCGGGAGCGCCGCTCGCGCCGGCGCTGGGCCTGCCGGACACGCGCCTCACGCTGGACCTGAACCCGAACCGGGTCGACCTCGCCTGCCACGTCGGCGTGGCGCGGGAAGTGGGAGGCCCCCCGACGCCGCGCGACTTCGGGGGGGCGGCGTGGCGGCCCGAGTGGCGCGACGGCGAGTCGGAGGCGGGCGGGGCCGGGGTCACGGTCCGCATCGAGGATCTCGACCGGTGTCCGCGCTACATGGCCGCCGTCATCCGGGGGGTCAGGGTCGGGCCGTCGCCGGCGTGGCTCGCGGGCCGGCTGCTCGCGGTGGGGGCGCGCCCGATCAGCAACGTCGTCGACGCGACGAACTACGTCCTGCACGAGTACAACCAGCCTCTGCACGCCTTCGATCTCGCGCGGCTGTCGGGAGCGGAGATCCGGGTGCGCGCGGCCGTGTCCGGCGAGCCGCTGACGACGCTCGATGGACAGGAGCACAAGGTCGCGCCGGAACAGACGGTGATCGCCGACCGCGATCGCGCGATCGCCTTCGCGGGGGTCATGGGAGGGCTCGACACGGAGGTGACGGAAGACACGGTCGATCTGCTCATCGAGTGCGCGTCGTTCGACCCGTCCGGCGTGCGGCGGACGCGGACCCGCGCGGGACTTTCCACCGACGCGTCCTATCGCTTCGAGCGGGGGATCGATGTCCACGCCCAGGAGCGTGCGCTCGCGCGCTGCGTGGAACTCATCGTCGCTACCGCAGGCGGCGAGGCGGACCTCATCGGCCTCCGCGCGGGTCCGGCGCCGGCCCCGGTTCCGCCGATCGACGTCCGCGTCAGTCGCGTGAACCAGGTACTCGGCTTCGGGCTCGATGGGGCGGAGGTCCGCGCGGCGCTCGATCCGATCGGCTTCAAGGCCCTCTCCGACGGGGAGGGTGGTGCCGACGGGGAGGGTGGCGCCGGCGGAAACGGGGCGACCGACGTGCTGCGCATCTCCGTGCCGGGATGGCGCACGGACATCGCGCGGGAGATCGACCTGGTCGAGGAAGTCGCGCGCCGGGTCGGGTACGACGCCGGAGCAGGCCAGGACCGCAGGTTCCGGCCGAGTGCGGTGCCCGCGGATCGGCGCGTCGAAAAGGCGGCCAGAGTGCGGGAGCTGCTCACCGCACGCGGACTCCTCGAAGCTCGCAGCCTGAGCTTCATGCCCGAGGACTTCCGGGGGAATCGCGCCGTCGTGCCGGTGCCGAACCCGCTCTCGGCGGAGGAGAGTTGCCTTCGCTCCGCCATGGTCCCCGTGCTGCTTCGGCGGCTGGAGCATAATTATGCGCGTGGCAACCGCAACGTGCGCCTCTTCGAACTCGGCACCGTGTTCGCGTACGCGGCCGGCGCGGGGCCGGCAGGGGAGGTGGACGGGACCGGTCGTTTCGAGGAATCCGGAAGGATAGGGGCCATCATCGCCGGCACCCGGCGTCCGGATCACTGGTCGGGGCCGGCACTCGACTACGACCTGTGGGATCTCAAGGAGATCGCCGGATCGTTCGCGGATCGTCTGTGCGGCGCGACGCTCGTGCCGTTCGACGACGCCGTGGCTCTCGACGCCACGGAGAGCGGCGCGTCTCTCGCCGGACCGTGGCTCTCCCGCGGCGGATTCCGCGCCGTGAAGGACGGTCGCGTGGTCGGCGTCGCGGGGGTCGTGGACGGGGCGTCGCTCGACGCGCCACCGTGGGTTGCGCCCGCGTTCGCACTCGAGTTCGATCTCGCCGCCGTCGAGGGGCGATCCGTGCCCGCCTATCGGAAGACGTCGCCGTTCCCCGCCGTGCGCCGCGACCTCTCGATGACGGTGCCGCGGGGCGTCCCCGCCGCGGACATCGAGCGGGCCGTGCGGGAAGCGACCTCCGATCTCCTGCGTGACGTACGCCTCTTCGACGTTTACTCGGGCGAGGAGATCGAGGGCGGCCGCCTCGGGCTCGCGTGGACGTTTCGCTTCCGGGCTCCCGACCGTACGCTGACGGATCAGGACGTCGAGTCGGAGATGTCCGCACTCTCTACCGCCCTGGAGAAACGGTTCGGTGCCAGAATCCGAAGGTCCTGAACGGCAACGGGAAGTCGAGCGACTGCTTGACCGCCTCTCGCGGGCGGCAGGCAGCATCGAGACCCGTTTGGAGAAATCCCGGCTCGCCGGCACCAGCGGCCCGCCGACCCCTGACATCGAGGAGCGACTCAAGACGGTGACGGCGGAGAACCGTCGCCTGCGCGAGACGCTGGCCGAGGCCAGAAAGAAGGCCGTGCGACTGCGTAACCGCCTCGCTCACGTGGAGGATGAGGTATGACTTCAGCGGATGAATCGCCGCCGATCGGCGTAACGATCTTCGGCGATCGATACCGGATCCGGACGGACCGGGGTGACGCGCACACGCGGGCCTGCGCGAAGTACGTGGACGACGCGATTCAGCGGGCGCACATGACAGGCGTGGCCGAACCTCACCGCGCCGTGGTCCTCGCCGCGCTGGAGATCACCGATGAACTCCTCCAAGCCCGCCGGGAGGTCGAGCAACTCACGGCCGCCGTTGAGGCGCGAGTCACGGAAGTGACCGAACGGCTCGAGTCCATCGCGGGCAACACCGCGGGGTAGGTCCCGCCGTTCCTCCGCGGAGCCGCGGGCCCGCCGTCCGCTTGCGGCGTGCAGAATCCCGAGCAACGTTTCCATAGGTGTTGTGCTGTCCGTAAGGCGGCCTCGCACGAGCGTGGCCCCAGCTTCAGATAGATGATCGCACGGAGCGCATCGTTCCGTCCGATCTGAGCGGCATGCACCGGTGGACGAGTCCGCCGGTTTTTTTGTTCATAGATGGTTCGAGGATTGGAGTCTGGCCATGCTGGAATCCATCACCGTGCCGACGATGCTGTTGGCCATCGCAGGTCTCGTGGCGGGGGGCGTCGCAGGGATCCTGATCGAGCGACGGGGCCTGCGCCGGGCGCGCGGCCGCCTTGAGAGCGATGGGCGGGATATCATTGAATCCGCCCGGCTGGAGGCGGGCAGCCTCCGGAAGGCGGCGGAGCTGGCGGGGCGCGAAGAGGCGCAACGTCTCCGGGAGGAATCAGCCAGGGAAGCGGAGCGCCGGCGCGCCGAGCTGGAGCGGCTGGAGCAGCGGACGCTCGAGCGGACCGAGACGCTCGAACAGAAGCTCGAGAAGATCGACCAGCGGCAGGAGCGGGTGGATCGGAGTCGCGAGCAGATCGAGGCGGAGCGTGGCGAACTCGATACGCGGGCGAAGGAACTCGTCGACCGCGAGCGGGAACTCGGAAGGCGCCTCGAGGAGATCGCGGGCATCAGCCGGGAAGCCGCGCGCCGAGAGTTGATCGGCCAGATTCGCGACCAGGCGCGGGCGGATGCCGCGCAGCACGTGCGGGAGGTCACCGAACGCGCCCGGAACGAGGCCGAACGGGAAGCCCGCAAGATCATCTCCCAGGCGATCGAGAAGCTCTCCGTAGATCATTCCTCCGAAGCCGCCGTCTCCGTCGTCACCCTTCCCAGCGATGACATGAAGGGCCGGATCATCGGACGGGAGGGCCGGAACATCCGGTCCTTCGAAGCCGCCACGGGCGTCGATGTGGTCGTGGACGATACGCCCGAGGCCGTCATCCTCTCCTGCTTCGATCCCGTCCGCCGCGAAGTCGCGCGGCTGGCGATGGATCGCCTCGTCGGCGACGGCCGGATCCACCCGGGTCGCATCGAGGAGGTCGTGGAGAAGGCGCAGGAAGATGTCCAGGCGACGATGCGGAAGGCGGCTGACGAGGTCCTGTACGAACTCGGCATCCACGACCTGCACCCGAAACTCCGCGAAGTTCTCGGCGTCCTCCGCTTCCGGACCAGCTATGGGCAGAACCAGTTGCAGCACGCGCACGAGGTCGCGCTCATCGGGGCGACGATGGCGGCGGAGCTGTCGCTCGATCCGCAACTCGTGAAGCGCATGGGCCTGCTGCACGACATCGGCAAGGGGCTCACGCACGAGAAGGAGGGGAGCCACGTCGAGATCGGCTACGATCTGTGCAAGCAGTGCGGGGAGAAGGACGGCGTGCTGAACGCGATCCGCGCGCACCACGGCGAGGAACCCGCCCGTTACCCGGAGACCTTCCTCGTCACCGCGGCGGACGCGATCTCGGGCGCCCGTCCCGGCGCCCGGCGGGAGTCGTTTGAGCACTACGTGAAGCGATTGGAGAAACTGGAGGAGATCGCGAGTTCGTGGGACGGGGTCGAGAAGGTCTACGCGATTCAGGCGGGGCGGGAGATCCGGATCATGGTGACGCCGGACAAGATTTCCGACGAGGAGATGGCGAGGCTGTCGGAGCGGACGGCCCGCCGCATCGAGAACGAGTTGCAGTATCCGGGGCAGATCAAGGTCGTCGTCGTGCGAGAGTCGCGAACCGTGGATTTCGCGCGCTGACACGGGCTGACAACAGACTGACAACGAGCCAACGACGGAGAGATTGGATGACGGCGCAGCTCATCGACGGGAAGCGGATCGCGGCCGAGATCCGGGCGGAAGTGGCGGAACGGACGCAGGGCCTTTCGGAGCGGGGAATTCGGCCCGGCCTCGGCGTCGTCCTCGTCGGCGACGATCCCGCCTCGCACGTCTACGTGCGGATGAAAACGCGGGCCTGCAACGAGGCCGGAATCTACGCCCGCGACATTACGCCGCCCGCCGACGTCGGCCGCGCGGAGCTCCTCGGCATCGTCGATGAGCTGAATGCGGATCCGGCCATCCACGGGATTCTCGTACAGCTTCCCCTGCCTCGACACCTCGACGAACACGAAGTGACGGAGAGGATCGATCCGGCCAAGGACGTCGACGGATTCCATCCCGTGAACCAGGGCCGAATGTCCCAGGGGGACGCGAGTGCGTTCCGCCCGGCCACGCCAGCCGGCGTGCAGGAACTCATCCGGAGGACCGGTGTGGAGACCTCCGGCGCCCACGTCGTCATCGTCGGCCGTTCGAATATCGTCGGCATGCCGATGTCACAGATCATGCTCCAGAAGGAACCCGGGGCGAACGCCACGGTGACCGTGGCCCACAGCCGGACAGCGGACCTCGGCGCCGTGACGCGCCAGGGGGAGATCCTCATCGTCGCCGTCGGCGTTCCCGGCATCGTCCGTGGCGACATGGTGCGGGAGGGGGCCGTCGTAATCGATGTGGGAGTGAACCGGGTGGACGACCCGACCACGGAGCGGGGCTATCGGCTCGTCGGTGATGTGGCGTTCGACGAGGCGGTCGAGCGCGCGAGCTGGATCACCCCGGTCCCCGGCGGTGTGGGACCCATGACGATCGCCATGCTCCTCCGAAACACCGTGCGGTCGGCGGAGCGGACCGCACGCCTCGCCGCGGCGGTGACGGCGTCGGGTTGAAGGTGACGCGTCAAGCCTCGCTGTTCGGCGCGGCGGAGGTCCGCGATGGCCGCTCCCCGGAAGGCGCGATCACCGTGTCCGACCTGAACGAAGCCGCGCGCGGCGCGCTGGAGAAGCGGTTCGGCGACCTCTGGGTGCGCGGCGAAGTGACGAACTGGACCTGCTCTTCCGTCGGGCACCGCTACTTCTCTCTCCGGGACCAGGAGCGCGACTCCAGCGTCGCGTGCGTCTTCTTCCGCGGAGATGCATGGCGTCTGCCGGCGGATCCGGAGGACGGCATGGAGGTCTTCGTCCGCGGCCGTCCGACCCTCTACGCGCGGCAGGGCCGGTTCCAGTTGCGCGTACGCGCCATCGAGACGGCGGGCGAGGGGTTGTGGCGGATTGCCTTCGAGCGGCTCCGCCGGAAGCTCGCGGCGGAGGGCATGCTGGATCCGGAGCGCAAACGGGCGCTGCCCGCGTTCCCACGCCGCGTGGGCGTCGTCACGTCGCGCAAGGGCGCAGCGCTTCACGACATCATCACCGTCCTCCGGCGCCGAGCCCCCTGGGTCGAGATCGTCGTCCGCCACTGCCGCGTGCAGGGCGAAGGCGCCGCCGACGAGGTGCGGGCCGCCCTCCAGCGTCTCGGCGACTGGAGCACCGGCGGTCCGGATCGGAAGCTCGACGCGATCCTCCTGAGCCGGGGCGGCGGGTCGGTGGAGGACCTGTGGTGCTTCAACGAGGAAACGGCGGTTCGAGCGGTCGCGGCGAGTCCGGTGCCGGTGATCTGCGCCGTCGGTCACGAGGTCGACGTGTCGCTGTGCGAGTTGGTGGCCGACCTCCGGGCGCCGACGCCCTCCGCGGCCGCGGAACTCGCGGTGCCGGATATCCGGAGCGTACGCGCCTCGCTCGATACGGCCGGCCGAGGCCTGGCTCGCGGGCTGCGCCGGCTCATCACACGCGGGAGCGACCGGATGGAAGCGCTCGCGCAACGCCTGCCGGCCTCCGCCGGACACGCGCGCGACGTCGCGAAGCTTCGCCTCGAGACCATGGCGGCCTACCTCCCGGCGGGGATGGAACGGGTGCTCGCCCGCTCGCGTACACGGCTCGCTGGACTGGCCGCCGCGCTCGACGCCCTGAGCCCGCTCGAGACCGTGGCCCGCGGCTACGCCGTCGCCACCGACCTCGAGGGACGCCGGCTCACGCGCATCGACGACTTCACGCCGAGCCAGCGCTTCCGCCTGCGGGTCAGGGGGGGACAGGTCGCGGCGACGACGGATACCGTGGAACGTGACGCGGCGAGGCCGGACGCCGGGGAGTCCGACGCGTGAGCGAGCCTTCGGCGGAGTTCGAATTCGAGACGGCGATCGAGGAACTGGAAGGGATCGTCGCGCGCCTCGACCGGGAGGGCATCGGCCTGGACGAGGCGATCGCCCTCTTCGAGCAGGGGATCGAACGTCTCGGGGAGGCTCGGCGCTGGCTCGAGACGGCGAGCGGCCGGGTCGAGGAACTCATCGCTTCGTCGACGGGAAGACTGGAAGCGAAGCCGCTGGAAGGCGTGGAAGCGCCGGACGGAAAGCCGGAGGATCGGCCGGACGGTGAACCGTGACCCGCGGGTTGCCGGAGCTGCGTACCGCCATTGATGCGGAGCTGGAGGGCTGGCTGTCCGAAACGCTGCGCGGGGCGGCCCCGATCGCCGAACCCATTCGGTACGCCGTCCTCGCGAAGGGAAAAAGAATCCGGCCTCTCCTGTTCGTCGGGGCCTGGGAAGCCGCGGGCGGTGTCGCCGGGCCGCGCGCGGGAAACGGAGCGCGTGGGCTCCACCGCGTGGCGCTGGGACCCGAACTCGTCCACACGTATTCCCTGATCCACGATGACCTGCCCTGCATGGACGACGACGACCTTCGCCGCGGGCGGCCGACAGTGCATGTCCGGTACGGGGAGCGCGCCGCGGTCATGACGGGTGCGGCGCTGCTTCCGCTCGCGATCCGCGCCGTGGCCGAGGGTGCCGCGGGGCTGAAGCTGCCGGACCCCGTCGCGAGCCGACTCATCGGCGTCCTCACCGGGGCGGCGGGCGGGGACGGCATGGTCGGTGGCCAACTTCTCGACCTCCTCGCCGAGAAGCAGAGCGTCAGCTTCGAGACGCTCGAGCGCATCCATCGCGGCAAGACGGCGCGCCTCATCGCGGCCTGCTGCACGATGGGCGGCGTCGCGGCCCGCGCATCCGAGGACACGGTCGATCGGCTGACCCGCTTCGGGATTGCGATCGGACTCGCGTTCCAGACGGTGGACGACATCCTCGACGTGACGGGCTCCTCGAGCCGCATGGGGAAGATCGGCGGGCGGGACGAGGCCCTGGGTAAGGCGACGACTCCATCGATCCTCGGCCTGGAGGGGGCGAGAGCACGCGCGGAAGAGCTCGGCAGCGAGGCGCTGGGCGAGATTTCGCCGCTCGCGGGCGCGGACCGGCTGCGCGAAATCGGATGCCTCGTCCTCGAGCGCGACCGCTGAGCGGCCCGTGAAGTTCATTATTATCGGCAACGCCGATCACCCGGAACTGGAGCCGCTCCTTCACCGCGTCGAGCGGAGAGCGGACGAACTCGGGGTTTCGCTCGTCTTCGAACCGCCGCTTGCGACAAAGGCCGGACGCGACCCCGTCGAGCCGGAGGAGATCGAAGCGGACATCGCCCTCGTCCTGGCCCTCGGCGGGGACGGGACGTTGCTGCGGGCGGCTCGCCTGGCGGCGCCCCGCGGGATCCCCGTGCTGGGCTGCAACCTCGGTCGGCTCGGCTTCCTCACGATGGTTTCGGAGGATGAACTCGAGGCGGCGATGTCGATGGTGGCGAGCGGGGACTACGCGCTCGAGAAGCGGATCGCCCTTCGCATCCGGGTGGTTCCGAACGGATCGAACGGACCGGTCGAACGGAGCTTCTACGCGATCAACGACGCCGTCATTCACAAGAGCGGCTTCGCCCGCCTGATCGGCCTGCGCGTGCTGGCCGACGATGACGAAGTGGGACACTACAGCGCGGACGGCATCATCCTCGCCACGGCCACGGGCTCGACGGCCTACAGCCTTTCCGCGGGCGGCCCCATCGTCTCGCCGACGATGGAGGGCATCGTCGCGACGCCGATCTCGCCGCACACGCTTGCGGTGCGCCCGGTCGTGTTTTCGGGGGACACGAGAATCTCCGTCGAACTTCTCTCGGGGGACCACGACCTGCAGCTGACCGTCGACGGACAGCCCGGTTGTCGGCTTTCGGTCGGGGACCGCGTGGAGGTCGCCCGGTCGAGGCACCCCGTGGGCCTGGTCCGGCTCCCCGAGCACTCGTTCTTCACCGTCCTGAGGCGGAAGCTGCGGTGGGGCGATGTCCGCGAGCACCCGACGCCCCCATCCGGGGGAGACGAGGAAGAGGCGTGCTGAGGGAGCTTCGCGTCCGGAACTTCGCCGTCGTCGAGGAAGCCACGCTTGAATTCGGACCGGGCCTCAGCGTGCTCAGCGGCGAGACCGGAGCCGGGAAATCGCTCCTCGTCGAAGCGCTCGCACTCCTGGTCGGAGGGCGGCCGTCTCCGGACATGATCCGGGCGGGGGCCGGGGCCGCGCGTATCGAGGGCCGCTTCGAGATCGAGGACGTCGACGGACTGCGGACGCTGTGCGAGGACGCCGGCGTCGATCAGGAAGATGGGTGGCTCATCCTGTGTCGCGAGTTGCGTCGCGAGGGTCGGCATCGGGCATGGGTGAACGGTTCACCGTCCACGGCTCGACGGTTGCGCGAGTTCGGGAGCCGGCTCCTCGACCTGCACGGACAGCACGATCACCAGCGACTCCTCGACCGGGCCTGGCAGCGGCGGATCCTGGACGCATATGGCCGGCACGAAGCGCTCGCCACCGAGACGGAGGCCGCATACGAGGGCTTGCGCGCCATCGAGGGACGTCTCGAGGACACGCGCCGCGCCGCGCGGGAGGGACGCGAACGGGCCGACTACCTGCGCTTCAAGCGGGACGAGATCGCCGAGGCCGGGCTCGAACCGGACGAGGATGAGGCGCTCGAGTCGGAGGCCCGCCGCCTCTCGCACTCCGAGGATCTGATCGAACTCTCGGGCTCGCTCCACCACGGGCTGTACGAGGCCGAGGGTTCGCTCGTCGATCGGTTGGGCGAGTTCGCGGCCCGACTCGACCACCTCGTCTCGATCGACCGCGAGGCGGGACCCTTCCGCGACCTGCTCGAGGCCGCGCTCCGCAACGTGGAAGAACTCGGGCGGAACCTGGCTCCCTACCGCGACTCGATCGAGCACGACCCTGGACGGCTCGACGAAATCCGCGTCCGGCAGGATCTCCTCTACCGGCTCAAGCGCAAGTACGGCGGCGCTCTGGAGGATGTGATCCGCGCGGGCGAGGAGGCGCGGCGTGAGCTGGAGACGCTGCGGGGCGCGGATGACGAGATTGAGCGTCTCGAAGCGGCGCGGGTCGCCGCCTCCGCCGAACTCGCCGCGCGGGCGTCCGAACTCTCAGAGCGGCGCCGCGCGTCGTCCCGGGCGCTCGCGGAAGCCGTAACGGCCGCGCTGCCGGAACTCGGTCTCCGGGGCGGCCGCCTCGAGATCGCGCTCGAAGCGTACGGCGAAATCAGGGGGACCGGCGCCGAGCGGGTGGAGTTTCTCGTCTCCCTTAATCCGGGTTTCCCGCCGGCGCCGCTGCGGCGCGTCGCCTCGGGGGGAGAGATGAGCCGCCTCATGCTCGCGCTCGAGACCTCGCTCATCGAGGTGGACGACCTGCCGGTGCTCGTGTTCGACGAGATCGATGCGGGGATCGGGGGCGAGGTGGCGCACCGGGTGGCGGCCCGCCTCGTGCGGCTTTCCGCCGCCCATCAGGTGCTCGTCGTCACGCATCTCGCGCAGATCGCGGCGCGCGCCGACGCCCACTACTCCGTCGGAAAGGTCGCGGAAGATGAAGGCGTGCGGACCTCGGTTCGGGTGCTCACCGGCGGAGACCGCGTCCACGAAGTCGCCCGCATGCTCGGAGGCGACCCCGCCAGCCGCGCCTCGCGCGCCCATGCCGAGGAGCTGCTCGCCGGCCAGTTGTAGGGCCAGGCCGGCGCCGCACATTTCCGGCCGGATCGCTAGAAGATGCTGATCGGGAAGCGGAGTTCGGCCCCGTAGCGGAAGGACGCCGGCGTTCGGCCCCCGGAGCCCGAGATCGCCCGGCGCAGCGAGATGCCGAACTGCCATGCGCCCCGCACCGGCTTTGCCCCCGCCTTCAACTCCTCGACGCTCCCGGCCTCGGAGAGATCGATGAGGAACCCGACTCCCAGTCGATGGCGGGTCTGCGCTCCCTCCGCCGCCACCGTGTTCGGGTCCAGCCCCTCGACCATCCCCACGAACTGATACGTGGGTGCGGGCAGCCGGAAGTAGTCGTACTCGACTCCCACGCTGAGGGCGGCGTTGAAGCGCAGGGAAGGGCGGACCAGAACCGCGACGTAGTCCCCCAGGTCCCGCCGCATCAGCGCCACCAGGTCCTCTTGGCCATACGGGCGGTCCGGAGGAGTGAAGCGGAACGCCGCCTCGTCGGGGCGCTGCATCCCGTAGCGGGCGGAAGCGCGGATCATGAAGCGGCTCCCGAAGGCGATGTCCTGGTACAGCGCCAGTTCGATGTCGGTCTGGCCGTCCCCGATCGGTATGTCCGCCGAATTCGTCGGATCTCCGAAGATCGTGAGGTTGCGGTTTCGGATGGGGAGCCGGGCGAGTCCGCCGACGCTCGTGCGCAGCCGAATGCCCCGTTCCGAATCCGCTCCGGACTCGGCCCCCGCGCCCGCATCGCCGGCCGGCCCCGGGATCGGCCTTCGGCGCGTGATGCCGTCGATCAAGTTCACACGAAGGAAGACCTCGACCTCCCCCAGATCGAGTTCGTTCCTGCTGTCCCTCGGCAGTCGGTCCGCGAAGCCCTGGCTCAGGAAATGCGTGTTGAAGTCATCCTCCGTCGCGAACTCGGGCAGGGAAAGCTCCGGTAGCATCAGGCCGAGGGCCTCGAACGCCGCCACGTAGTCTGCGAAGCGTTGCGCCATTTGGGTCCCCGCCGCGCTGGAAGCGGTGGGAATCAGGGCTCCGGCCGCGGCCCGCCGCCCCAGCGTGTTGACGAAGTCCCGCGTGGCGTTCCGGAGCGCGATCGCTTCCTCGAGGGCCGTTCCCGTCAGAGAGCCGCCAGCGATCAGCGAACCGAGATCGCCGAGCGCCGACCGCGCGTCCATGACAAAGGGCGCGCCGGATTCGAAGGCCGCGCCGTTACCGGTCACGGTTGCGGTGGAATCGAAGGCGAAGCCCACCGTCATGTCCGTGAGCGTGAAGGGGGCCCGGGCTCCCACGCTGACCCAGTCGAGGATACCCACCTCGACGCCGAGCCCGAGTCGGCGTACCTGTGCCCGCATCGCGGAGAAGTCGAGCCCGCCGAACGAAAAATCGTCCTCGGTTACGGGTTCGAAGCCGAGGGCCTCCGCATCGTCGTTGAGTTCCTGGATGAGAGCGAAGGGGGGAGGAAACATGCGGCGGGCGAGCGGACCGTCGAAGTGGGCGGCCAACGGCTCGCGCGCCCCGTCGGCGATCGCCGCGCTGGAGTCGAAGGCGAACTGTTCGGACCAGTTCAGCAGGGTCGGCGCGACGGTGAGCCACAGCTTCCCCTGCCTCGGCAGTCGCGCGTCGCTGAACTGCGCGGCCAGATGGATGGGGGCCATGGCCGTGGCGACGAGGGCGACAAGGATCGGAAGGGCGCGTCGGGTCGGCGAAGGCATCGCGCGAGTATAGCAGTCCGGGGCGCGATGGAGAACCTTCCGCCGGTGGCGTCGGTGTGGTCGCTCCATTAGGCTGTGCGAACTTCGGCGCCGTGGCCGAGTGGTTAGGCAGGGGCCTGCAAAGCCCCCTACTCCGGTTCGAATCCGGACGGCGCCTCTTTTTGCCTCGGGCGGCTGTGCTTTCCGGCGAAAACGGGAGGAGAACGGGTTGGCTCTCAAGCTGAAAGCAGACCAGATTCTCCTGCTCCTTCTCGTCTTCGTTCCCATCACGCTCGTTCTCGAGTACGTCGTCCACGCGTCGGCGACCACGCTCTTTGTTACCTCCGCCGTCGCGATCGTTCCCCTCGCCGGAATCATGGGGAAGTCCACCGAGATGCTGGCCGAGCACGTGGGCGCCGGTCTCGGAGGACTGCTCAACGCGACATTCGGGAACGCCGCGGAGCTGATCATCGCGATCTTCGCCCTCAGAGCGGGGCTGCACGACCTGGTGAAGGCGTCGCTCACGGGGTCGATCATCGGGAACATCCTCCTCATCTTCGGATTGAGCGCGCTGCTCGGCGGCCTGAAGTTCCGCAAGCAGGTCTTCAACCGGACGGCGGCCAAGCTGGGCTCGACCCTCCTTCTCCTGAGCGCGGTCGGGCTCGTCATCCCGTCGCTGCTGCACTACCTGCGGGATGGGGCGGAGTCCGGGGCGGCAGCGGCGGCGGGAGCCGGGTCAGGGTCGCTGAGCCTCGAGATCTCCGTCGTCCTCATCGTCTGTTACATCCTCTCGCTCGTCTTCGCGCTGCGGACGCACGCGGATCTCTACCAGGGGACGGGGCACGCCGACGGCGCGACGCACGGGGCTCCCGCGTGGTCGAAGGGAAAGTCGTTCGCGGTCCTCGTAGGCGCGGCCGCGGTCGTGGGCTGGATGAGCGAGATCCTCGTCGGCGGAGCGGAGGAGGCGGCACACTCCCTGGGGATGACCGAGGTCTTCGTCGGCGTGATCGTCGTCGCCCTCGTCGGCAACGCGGCGGAACACTCGACTGCCGTGCTCGTCGCCCTCCGGAACAAGATGGATCTGTCGATTCAGATCGCGGTGGGATCGTCCCTGCAGATCGCCCTCCTCATCGCCCCTCTCCTCGTCTTCCTCTCGTACGCGGTCGGGCCGGCGCCGATCGACCTCGTCTTTTCTCCGCTGGAAGTCGTGGCCGTGGCGGTCTCCGTCCTCGTCGTGGGGCAGATCGCGGATGACGGCCAGACGCACTGGATGGAGGGCGTGCTCCTCCTTGCTGTCTACGTTGTGCTCGGGCTCGCTTTCTTCAACCTCCCCGGCTAGCAGTCCGGCCAGGAGCTGTCGGCCGGCCCGGGTGCCGGCGCCGGACCCGACGCGAAGCAACGCTTCTCGAACTCGGCGCGTCTCAGTGTCCCGGACCCGCGGAACTTCTGACCGCTTCGTGGGGTCGGGACTGACGGGAGAACTGAAGCCGGGGCGGCGGATCACCCTCCTGTGGCAGGGACGACGTTGGGATGAAGTCGGTTGTACCGAAGTGGTCGCGTGCGCCCCGGCCTCACCCCACTCGCCCACCTGCCTCGTGATCGGGGTCTTCCAGGCGACGCTCGAGGAGTTGTTCGGTGAACGTCTGTCGCTCGGCGATCTGTCCCACCTGGTCCTGCAGCTCGGAGAGCGTCTGAAGCATGCGGTCGTTCGCCGCCGCGCCCGGCAAGGCGTCCTGTACCCCGTCGGCGAGCCGGTCCGCCCGATCTCGCGCCGCCTGCTCGAGGAAGTAGGCCAGCTTGCGAGACAGCGGGAAGAGGACGATGCCTCCGGTGATGATCAGTACGATCGTGGAGACGAACGCGAAGACGACGACCAGGTCCATGTCCATGCCGAGCCTCCTGGATCACAGGTGAGGGTTGGGGCCGACATCCGACCCCGGCGCCATACGTGACGTGGACGGATACGGTGCGGACGCAAGAATGAGGGTCGGAGTTTCGCGGGCGGGTTGTCGGCTCGTGAATCACGCCGCAGTGTGACCATCTGAGTTACCCCGGCCAGAGGAGGCGAGCGTGTCTGTAGACCTCGACAGGAAAGGCGCGGAGGCGGCGGAGGGCCGGATGCGGCGGCGGGGCTTCCTGAAGGTCACCGCGGCGGCCACCGCGGCGGGGGCCCTCGATCCCCGGACGCTCGTGGCCGCTCCGACGCGACCCCCTTCCAATCGCGACGCGGCGGAGCTGCCGGAGGCGCACCAGGCCGCTCAGGAGGACGTCATTCCGCTCGGGAACGGGGAGCCGCCGGCGCTTCAGTTTCAGGCCTGGCCGGGCGGGACGGGGGCGCTCCTGGAGAAGTACTGGCGGGCGGGAATGAACCCGTTCGAGAAGACCCCGATCGATGTCGAACCCTGGGAGGGGCCCGTGCCGTCCACCGAGGAGGAGATCGCGTTCCTCCCGGTGCACCGGCTGTCGGCTCTCGTGAGGGAGCGCAGGGTCTCGCCGACGGAACTGTTCGACATCTACATGGAGCGCATGAAGCGGCACGACCCCGTGCTGCTGTGCGCGGTGACGATCCTCGAGGACCGGGGCAGGGAGGAGGCCGAGCAGGCGGAAGCCGAGATCCGGGCGGGGGAATGGCGCGGTCCCCTGCACGGAATCCCCTACGGCGTGAAGGACCTCTTCTCGACCGTCGGGGCACGCACGACGTGGGGCTCGGCGGCGTTCCAGACCCAGATGATCGAGGAAGACGCGGAGGTCGTGCGCCGGCTGAACGCGGCGGGCGCCGTCCTCATCGCGAAGCTCGCGACGGGCGAGTTCGCGCGCGGCGACCGCTGGTACCGCGGCCGGACGCTGAATCCGTGGAACCTGGCCTGGGGATCGAGCGGGTCATCCGCCGGGCCGGGGTCGGCGACCGCGGCGGGATGCGTCGCGTTCTCGATCGGGACCGAGACCCGCGGGTCCATCGTCTCTCCGAGCCGCCGCAACGGGCTGAGCGCCCTCCGCCCCACATTCGGACGCGTGAGCCGCTACGGGGGCATGGTGCTCTCCTGGAGCATGGACAAGACAGGCCCCATGTGCCGCACGATCGAGGATTGTGCGCTCGTGTTCAACGAGATCCACGGCTCGGATGAGAAGGACCCCGCCTCCATCACGACGCCGTTCCGTTTCGAGCGGAACCCGGACCTGGGCGCGCTCTCGATCGGATACACGGAGGATGCGCCGCATTCCTTCGTCGAGAAGCTGGAGGAACTCGGAGCGCGGCCCAGGCTCATGCGCGAGCTGCCCGCCCAGTCGGCGAGTTCGCTTGGCGCGGAGTCGTCGTCGGCCTTCGACTTCCACGTCGCCCCCGGCGGGGAGCTGCCCCCGGTGCCGGAGGGGCTCAGCGAGGTGGAGGAGCGCGACTTCACGCGGTTCCGCCGTGGGCGCGAGGGTCTGGCGATGGACTACGTGCACGCGCAGCGGCGGCGCCTCATCGTGATGAAGCGCATGGCCGAGGCGATGGAGGGCTTCGACATGTTTGCCACCGGCTCGGGAGAGGTGGGGCTCACGAACGAGACGGGACACCCCGCGGCCGTCGTGCAGTACGGTTTCGGCCCGCTCGGGCCCGAGGGCGATGAGGCGGAGCAGCCCCTGACGACGACGCTTATCGGCGACCTGTTCGCCGACGACAAGATCCTGAGCGTGGCGCACGCTTTCCAGGTGGCGACGGACTGGCACATGCGGCACCCCGCGCTCGATTGACGAGGGCTTCGATTGACGGCGGACCTCCATTGAGCGGGAAACCTCGATAGACGGAGGAGGAAGGATGAACAGAATGCCCAGGCGCCTGCTGTGGGGCGTGCTTCCGGTGCTCGTGGTCGGCGTGGCGCTTGCGGTGGCGGGCGTCCCGGGATCGACGGCGGCCGAGTCGGATGCGGGTCGCCTCGAGCGGCTCAGCGGTGCCCTGGAGTCTTACGTGGAGGAAGGGGAGCTGGCCGGCGCCGTGGCCCTCGTCTTGCACGAAGGTGAGGTCTCCTACCTGGAGGCGGTCGGCCACCGGGACGTCGCCGCCGGCGACCCGATGGAGACGGACGACATCTTCCGCATCGCCTCGCAGACGAAGGCGATCGTGAGCGTCGGCGTCATGATCCTGCAGGAGGAGGGCGGACTCCTCATCTCCGATCCGCTCGGCCGCTATCTGCCGGAGTACATGGAGACGACGGTCGCCGTCCCAGATGGAGCGGGCGGATACGACGTCGTCCCGGCGAACCGGCCGATCACGATCCGGGACCTGCTCACGCACACGGCCGGCATCGGCTACGGCGGCGGCCCCGCGGCGGAGCTTTGGGAAGAGGCCGGCATTCAGGGCTGGTACTTCGCGCACCGCGACGAGCCGATACGGGAGACCGTGCGGCGCATGGCCGCCCTCCCCATGGACGCGCAGCCGGGCGAGCGCTACGTGTACGGTTATGCGACGGACATCCTCGGCGCCCTCGTCGAGGAAGTGTCGGGCGAGCCGCTGGACGCCTTCCTCCGCGCACGGATCTTCGAGCCGCTGGGCATGGCGGACACGCACTTCTACCTGCCCGAGGAGAAGCGCGACCGGCTCAGCGTCGTGTATTCGGCCTCGGAGGGCGAACTTTCGCCCGCGCCCGATCCGGGCGGCATGGTCGGCCAGGGCGCGTACGTCGACGGCCCGCGGACGAGCTTCTCCGGCGGCGCGGGGCTCCTCTCCACCGCCCACGACTACGCCCGCTTCCTGCAGATGACGCTGAACGGCGGCGAACTCGACGGCGCCCGCATCCTGTCGAGCAAGAGCGTCGACCTCATGACGGTCAACCACGTGGGAGACCGGTTCAACTGGGACGGCGGCGTCGGGTTCGGTCTCGGCTTCAGCGTGCTGGCCGATCTCGGGGCGCGCGGAACCCCCGGATCCGTCGGCGAGTACGGGTGGGGCGGGGCGTACCACTCGACGTACTGGGTGGATCCCGCCGAGGATCTCGTCGTCGTCTACTTCACGCAGCTCATCCCGACGGGCGGCGTGGACGATCACGCGAAGCTGCGCACGCTCGTGTACCAGGCGCTCGACGAGTTGCAATAGCCGCGCGCGGCCCGCTGTTGTAGATCTGGGGGCCGCGCTCGCGAGCCGGAGTGGCGGAACTGGCAGACGCGCCGGACTCAAAATCCGGTGGGAGCAATCCCTTGAGGGTTCGAGTCCCTCCTCCGGCATGACCCTTCGCCCTTTCCCCGACGACACTGCCCAGGCGCGCGCCCGAGCCTCAAACGCCGGACCGCGCGCGGGTGTCTATTCACTTGCGCCCACGGAGCATCACCTGCGCCCACGAGGCACCACCACAGTCAGGAGCCGCGAACCATGCTGAAGCGTGCGTTTCTCCCCGTCCTCTTCGCGACCACCGTCCTCCCGGCCTCAGCCGTGGCCCAGGAGGCCGCCCGGGAGGCCGTGGCCGATGAAGACTTCATGGCCGAGATGGAATGGCGTTCCATCGGTCCGGCGAACATGGCCGGGCGCGTCACCGACATCGAAGGGATTCCCGGCACCGGGACCTTCTTCATCGCGGGCGCGTCGAGCGGGATCTGGAAGACGACGAACAACGGGACCACCTATCGGCCCGTCTTCGACAACGAACGGGTCGTCTCGATGGGCGACATGGCGATCGCGCCGAGCAACCCGGACATCGTGTGGGCCGGGACCGGCGAGGAGGATTCGCGCAACTCGATCTCGCCCGGAGGCGGCATCTACAAGTCCGTCGACGGCGGGCTCACGTGGGAGCTGAAGGGGCTCGAGGACACGCAGGCGATCGGCCGCATCGTCGTCCACCCGACGAAGGCGGACTGGGTATACGTCGCCGCGCTCGGGCACCCCTGGGGAGCGAACGAGGAGCGCGGGCTGTACCGCACGACGGACGGTGGCGACACCTGGGAGCGGACCAACTTCGTCTCCGAAGACGCCGGCTTCGTGGACATCGACATGCATCCGCAGAATCCGGACATCCTGTGGGCGACGAGCTGGGAGCGCGTGCGCGGCCCGTACTTCTTCAACAGCGGCGGCCCGGGGAGCGCGATCTGGAAGTCCACGGATGCCGGCGACACGTGGGAGAAGGTGGAGGGCAACGGCCTCCCCGAGACCATGCTGGGGCGGCTCGAGATCGCGATCGCGCCGAGCTATCCGCAGGTCATGTACGCGATGGTCGAGGCGGAGGCCCCGGAAGAGGCGGATGAAGACGGGAATCGCCACGCCTCCGGTCTGTACCGCTCCGCCGACGGCGGCGAGACGTGGGAGTTCAGGAACTCGAACAACTCCCGGCCCTTCTACTATTCCGGGGTCTGGGTGTCGCCGGACGACCCCGACTTCATCTACTGGTCTTCCCTCTTCTTTTCGCGGGACGGGGGCCGCACGGTCGGGAACCCGGCCCAGGGCGTGCATGTCGATTATCACGCACTGTGGTGGGATCCCGTCAATCCGGACCATTTCATACTGGGCAACGACGGGGGGATCGCGATCACGTGGGATCGGGGCGGCAACTTCGAGTTCCCCAACCGTATTCCCATGGGTCAGTTCTATGCGGTCAGCTACAACATGGACACGCCGTACCGCGTCTGCGGCGGACTCCAGGACAACTATACGTGGTGTGGGCCGAGCGCACGCGCCGGCGGCTCCATCGACAATCACATGTGGTATTCGATCGGGGGCGGCGACGGCTTCTATGCGCCGCAGGATCCCACGAACCCGGACATCGTGTTCGGCGAATCGCAGCAGGGCCGGATCTACTGGCGGAACACGCGCACGGGCGAGCGGCACCAGCTGCAGCACCCCGACTGGCGCGAGCGCACGCAGACGCTCCGCGACTCGATCGCGATCCTGACGGGGGACGATCCCGACAACCCCCCGGCCGGGAACGTGGCGCAGATCGAGGAGTTGCAGGCGCTCGTCGCGCAGGACTCCGCGCTGTACGAGATGCGGTTCAACTGGAATACGCCGCTCGAACTGTCGCCGCACGATCCGCAGACGCTGTACATCGGGGCGAACCGCGTCCTGAAGTGGACGTACGACACCGATGAGATGACGCCGATCTCGGACGACCTCACCTACGCCGATCCGGAGAAGATCGAGATCGCGTACAACACGACCGGCGGGATCACGCCGGACGTCACGGGGGCGGAGAACTTCGCAACGATCGTCTCGCTCGCCGAGTCTAAGCTCAACGAGGGCGAACTCTACGCGGGGACGGACGACGGCCGCGTGTGGCGGACGCCCGAGGGGGCGGAGTGGATCGAACTCACGGACCGGTTCGACGGCGTGCCGGAGGGGACGTACGTGAGCCGGATCGAGGCATCGAGCCACGATCCGAACCGGTTCTACGTGACGTTCGACAACCACCGGCGCGACGACTACACGCCGTACGTCTACGTGACGGATGACGCCGGGGAGAGCTTCCGCTCGATCTCGTCCAATCTCCCGACCGGGGCGCCGGACTTCGTGCACGTGGTCCGGGAAGACCCGGTGAACCCGGATCTCCTCTTCGTGGGGACGGACGTGGGGGCCTACGTGTCGACGGACCGGGGCGGCTCGTGGACGCGCTTCATGAACGGGCTGCCCACGGTGCCGGTCCACGATCTGAAGATCCATCCGCGCGAGAGCGAGATCATCGCCGGAACGCACGGGCGCTCCATTTTCGTAGCGGACATCTCGCTCCTGCAGCAACTCGACGGCGGACGCCTGCCCGAGGCCGTGACGGTGTTCCAGCCGAAGACGGCGATCCAGTTCGGGGATCCGCCGGTGGGCGGCGAGTTCGTCGCGCAGAGCAACTTCCAGGCAGACGCGGGCGACTACGGGGCGCAGATCTCCTACTACGTCCCCGAGGACGTGGCGGAGGCGCTCGCCGCGGCGGCCGCGGCGGAGGCCGAGGCTGAAGCCGAGCAGGAGGCGGAAGAGGAGGTCGAGGACGAAGAAGAAGAGGCCGAAGAAGAGGTCGAGGAAGGGGCTGCGGGCGCCGCGGCGGCGGTCCGCGCCGTTGCAATGCCGGCGGGCGCGGCGGTCCGCACCTTCACAGTGTCCGGGGTCGTCACAGCGACGGGGGGCGGAAACCGCCCGCAGGCTTCGATCGCGATCCTGAACGCGGCCGGCGACACCGTGCAGACGCTGAACGGTTCGGCCGCGGCCGGCGTGCAGCGGGTGCGGTGGACCTTCAACCGGCGGAGCGCGCCACGGGAGTCGTCGCCTGCGGACCGGTTGGACAGCCTCCGCACGGCCCGGCTCTACGAGACGGTGGCGGACTCGCTGGTCGAGCATGAGGGCGTCGCGCGGGAGACGATGGACCAGGTGCTCGACATGATGCAGGGTGGCAACCAGGGGGCGATCGTCCGCATGTTCACCGGCGGTGGAGGCCGTGGAGGCGGCGGCGGGGGCTGGCAGGAGAGGCCCGCGGAGCGTTACCCGCCGCCCGGCCAGGCGGCGGGACGGGGCGGAGGCGGGAGAGGAGCGCGCGCCGCGATGGCGATGGCCGCTGGCGCGGCCGGCGGCGCCGACCCGGCCGCCATGCGCGAGGTCTTCCAGCAGGTGGGCGAGGCCGTCCGCGAACGGGGCGGCATGTCGACCATCCGTCGCTTCTTCGGCGGGGGCGGCGGCGGGGGCGGCTTGGCTGATCCCGGGACGTACACCGTCGCGATCACGATCGGCGACGAAACCCATACGATCCCGCTCGAGGTAGTGAGGAAGGAAGGCTTCGGGTTCTGGGACAAGCCCGACGGAGAGAACGACCGCTAACGGCCCGCGGACCCGCCGGAGCGGCAAACGTTCGCCGCTCCGGCGGTGTCGCATGGCTCGATGGCTCACGGCGTCGGGCCGGCGCACCTCCGAAGACCGGGATGGGCGGATGATGACGAACAAAGAGGGAAGCGACGCGTCGCTCCTGGAGAAGATCCGGAAGCGGCGCATGGTGCAGATCGCGCTCGTGTATGTGGGCGCGGCCTGGCTCGGCGTGGAGATCACCGACTTCATCGTCGGGACCTACGCGTATTCGAGAAAGGTCCTCGATACCGTCGTCTTCCTCGCCATCCTCGGTTTCCCCGCCTTTCTCATCATCGGCTGGTATCATGGCGAGCGCGGCCCCCAGCGTATCCGCCGGGCCGAAGCCTGGCTCCTGGTCACGCTGGTCACACTGGGCGGGATCGGCACCTACCGGATCGCGACCGCCGAACCGGAAGCCGGAGGAGGCGCGGAGATGGCGGCGCCCCCCATCGTCGCGGAGGGTGTGGACCGCAGCGGTGATGCGGTGAGTTTCGCGGGGTCGGCGCCCGATCTGGGTCCGAACTCGCTCGCGGTCCTGCCCTTCCGGAACAACGTGCCCGATCCGGAACTCGAGTGGCTCGGCTCGGGGCTCGCGGACCTCCTCACGACCAACCTGGCGCAACTCCCCGATCTGCTCGTCGTGGGCCGGCAGAGCCTTTACGACCTCATCACCGAGGGGGGGCTCTCCGAGGAGGAGGAGATCCCGGAGTCGCTGGCGCTGACCGTCGCGCGCGGCGCCGGCGCCCGGCTGCTGCTATGGGGGAGCGTGACGGGGACCGCCGGCGACATGCGCATCGACGCCCAGCTGATCGAACTGGAGAATGGCACCGTGGCGTCGGCCGACTTCGCACGGGGCAGCGATGTGTTCGAACTCGTGGATACGCTGACCGTGCGTCTCGCTTCCCACCTCTCCGGCGCGCCGCCGCCGGCCGAGGTCGCTCGCATCAGCCACCTGGGGACGCGGGACCTGGAGGCGTGGGCCGCGTTCCATCGCGGCAACGCCCTCGCCCGTGCCGGTGACCTGGAGGAAGCCGAGGCCCACTACGAGCGGGCGGCCGAGATCGATAGCACGTTCGCGCTTCCGTTCCTGACGGCGGGCGGCGATTTCCGCGCGGGAGAGCCCGTATCGCCGGATGGGGAGCGAACCGAGGCCGAACGCCGACGCGCCGACTGGCGGGAACGCGGCCACGTACAACTCGTCCGGCGGCTCCCCGAGGACGTGCGGGCGCAGTTGGCCGGCCTCCGCGGGGAAGAACTGCGGGCGGCGATCGACTCTCTGATGGACGGCGCGATTTCCGGCGTCCGCCTCCTCGTCACGGAACGAAGATCCGGGCGGGGCGAACCGCAGGAAGAGCCGCCCCCGCGCCGCCCCCCCCCGCCTCCGCGCTGAACGCGGAATGACCCGCCGCGCTGGACGTTCGGCGTCGCACGGGCCATGTTTCAACGAAGCATGGGCGGGCGCCGCCTCCCCGCGGGAGTGGCGTCTTCGGAACCTCAGGGAGGCCACATGAAGCGAAGGGCGTTTCTCCGAGCCGGACTCACGGGCGCCGGCGTTGCCGGCATCGCCGCCGCACCCCTTGCCGCACCCCTCGCGGGCGCGACGACGGCGCGCGGTCTCGACACGATCTTCAACCCCCGCCGTCCGGGACGCGACTACAACGGACCCGTCCGGCTGAGTTCGAACGAGAACCCGCTCGGCATCGCCCCGTCCGCGCGGCAGGCGATCATCGACGGGCTCGACGAGGCGAACCGCTATCCTGGCGCGACCGGCGAACTCGTGCGCGAGGCGCTCGTCGCGCGCTTCGGCGTTAAGCCCGGCCAGCTCTTCTTCGGCTCCGGCTCGACGGAGATCCTGCGCATCGCGTCGGCGGCCTGGGCGGCGCCCGGTGGCCGCCTCATCTACGCCGAGCCGACGTACGAGGACGTCCCGCGGTACTCGCAGCCGTTCGCCTACGACCACGTCACGGTTCCGCTCACGAGCGACTACGCCCACGACATCGATCGCATGCGCGAGGAGGTCGCGAAGTCGTCCGCGCCGAGCGTGATCTACTTCTGCAACCCGAACAACCCGACCGGCACGCTCACCCCGACCGGACCGATCATGGACTGGCTCCGCGACGAGGGCGAGCAGCACCTCTTCCTCGTCGACGAGGCGTACTTCGAGCTCGCGGATGATCCCGGCTACAAGACCTTCGTCCCGCTCATCGAACGCCATCCGAACCTCATCGTCGCCCGCACCTTCTCGAAGGTGTACGCGATGGCCGGGATTCGCCTGGGCTACGGGATTGCGCACGAGGCCACGGTGCAGCGGGTCCTCCCGTTCGCGACGCGGAACGCGCCCAACCACGTCGCGGGCGTGGCGGCCGTCGCCTCGCTCGCGGACGACGAGTTCTTCGCCAAGAGCGTGAAGACGAACGACGAGGCGAAGGCGATCATGTACGACGTCTTCGGCCAGCTCGACATCGAAGTCCTGCCGAGCCACACCAACTTCGTGATGCACCGGATCAAGGGCGAACTCGCGACTTACAACGAGCGCATGTTCGAGGCCGGGTTCAACGTCGGCCGCCCCTTCCCGCCCATGACGGACTGGAGCCGCCTCTCGATGGGCCTCCCGTCGGACATGGAGAAGCTCGCCGAGGTCATGATGGACTTCCGCAAGAAGGACTGGATCTAGCAGCCCGATCCGAATGCTGCCGTCGCCCGCCGACGTTCGAGTCAGCGGGCGGCGGACGAGCGGCCGAGCGTTCGCCGCAGGTAGCCTCGGATGTGTTCCAGCGTGTCGTCTGCGGTCCAGACGGAGCGGAGTTCCGGCTCCAGGTCGATGGCGCCCCCCACGCCAGATGCGAGCTGCCGCTTCGTCAGGCTGTACGTGGCCACCGGAATCGAGGCCAGGTCGAGCGCGATCGCCCGGGCTCGATCGAGCAGTTCGTTCGCCGGCACGATCTCGTCCACGAGGCCGCGTTCCGCTGCGCTTTCGGGGTCGTACAGGCGTCCGAGCAGCATGATCTCGCGCTGGTATCGCCGCGGGATCGCGCTTCGCACGATGTCCAGGGCGACCGCGGGGAAAGGTACGCCGACCTTCAGTTCGGGAAGCCCTATGCGTCCCTGGCCGGTGGCCATGGTCCGATAGTCGCAGGCGCAGGCGATGACGCCGCCGCCCGCCACCGCGTGGCCGTTCACGGCGGCGACGAGCGGCTTCGGAAACGCACGCAGCATCGAGAATAGCGTCCCAAGGCTCTGCAGCAGCGCTTCCACGTACCCTGGGCCGTCGTCGACGACGCGGAAGAGCTCGACGCCCGCCGAGAAAGCAGACCCCGTGCCCGTCAGCACGACGGCCCGCACCGAGTCGTCCGCACGCGTCCGTTCGAACTCCGCGGCCAGCGTGTCGGAGAACTCGACGGTGAGGACGTTCGCCGGTTCGTGCGCCATGCGGATCTCGGCCGTGCCGCTCTCATCGCTCCTCTGGATCATGCCTTCTCCTCGCCGCTCTCGCTTTCTCGATTCTACTAGCATATTAGTTGACCCGGTGTCCTCCCCCGCCTAGGCTCCCTCGCAGCGTAAAGGCAGCCGGTCCGCGGCTCATACAACGGTTCGGACTTGTTCCAGTGTCAAAGCCGCGATCCCTGATGTTGATGGACCGTTGACGGTCTTGCCATAGATTGGGCTTGCCGCGGCCACTCCGATTGGTCGACCACGCGAACCGAACACAGCGGTGCGAGGCTTATGAAGGCACGTCATTGGGTCACGTTGATCGTCCTGCTCGTCGCGGGTGCGGCCGTCGTCGGGATCTTCATGCGGCTGAACGAGGAAGGGGAGGACGAGCCGCAGAGCTTCGGCGATGCCGCAGCGGACTCCGTGGCCGAGGCGGTGCGCGGGACGGCTTCGGCGGCCGCGTTCGCCACGGACATTTTCCTTCCCGTCGAAGGGGCCGTCATCCAGCGCGACACGTTCGTGCTCTGGGTCACGGCGAGCGGTCACGCCGCTTCCCTCCGCCAGGCTCCCCTCCACGCGGAAGTCGAGGGGCCCGTCACCGCCGTGCCGGTGCAGGAAGGCGGGCTCGTGAGTGCCGGTCAAACTCTCGCCCGGATCGACCCCGCGCTCTACGAACTCCGGGTGCAGGGGGCGGAAGCCGGGGTGAAGCGAGCTCAGGCGGAGTACGACGACCGCGTGCTCTTCGACGACCAACTGCCGGACTCGGTACGCATGGCCAGGGCGGAACAGGCGCGGATCCGGGTCGGCCTCGACGAGCAGGAAGCAGCGCTTTCCGAGAGGCGGTATGAGCTGGCGAAGACTCGTATCGTCGCTCCCTTCTCCGGCCTTGTAGCGAACCTCTCGGTGGCGCAGGGGAGCCGCGTCCGAGCGGGGGACTCGATCGCGACGGTGGTCGATCTTTCGGAGATCGACATCGATGCCGGAGTGCTCCATTCCGAACTGCCGCTGGTGGAGGTGGGGCGACAGGCGACGGCCACCTTCCCTGCGCTCCCCGGCGAAGTCTTCCAGGGGCGCGTCGTGAGCGTGAACCCGCTGATCGATGCCGAGACGCTGACCGCACGGGTCACCGTGCGGCTGTCGAACCCGGAGGCGCGGATCGTCCCGGGCATGCCGGGGAACGTGCGGATCGCCGGCCGGCAGCTCGAGGACCGGACGTTCGTGCCGAAGGAGGCGGTCGTGGAGCGGAGTCGGCGCCAGGTCGTGTTCGTGTTCGAGCCGGGGTCGCCGGGTGCGGAGACGGGGCGCGCCCAGTGGGAGTATGTGACGCTGGGCCTCGAGAACGACACACAGGTCGAGATCATCCCCAGCCCGGACGGAGACGACACATTCGTGCCCGCGGGCGGCGAAGTCGTGCTCATCGACGGTCACGCCACGCTGACGCACGATGCCCAGGTGCGCATCGAAAACCACAGCGACCTCGTGGCGCCCGCGGAACCCGCCCCGGACGGTTCGCGGTGAGGCCGGCGGCGAGTCGGCGCATGCCACGGCTTCTTGCAACGGCCCTGCTGGCGACGGGCGGACTTGCGGCCGCATCGCCGGCGGTCGCGCAGGGACGGATGCTCCCGGATACGCTCGATATCGAGCGGGCGGTCCGAATCGCCGTTAGCGAAAGCCCGGTGCTGATGAGTTCCCGCGCCGCAGCGGACGGAGCGGGCGCCGACCGGTTGGCGGCTTGGGGGGCGTTTCTTCCCCGGGCGTCGGTGGGCCTGGATCTCAGTCGCTCGAGCGCCACCCGCTCCACGTACGATGCCCAGGAAGGACCCGCCGAGCGGCTGCAGGAACGTCTCACGTACACGTCTCAGTCCGCCGGCCAGGGGTTGAATCTCGGTATAACAGTGCTCGAGGGAGGTCGACGCTTCGCGGAACTCCGGCGGAGCGCGGCAAACTTCAGGGGCGCGCAGCGACGTTACGACGATGAGCAACGGAGGGTTGTCGCGGCGGTGCGGCGTGAGTTCCTCGACGCCCTGCGGCGCCAGGAGTTGCTGGAGTTGACGCGGACCCAGATCGCCGACCGGGAAATCGAACTCGAAATCGCCAGCCGGCGGTACGAGATCGCGGCCGTGGAACGCACGGACCTTCTTGGCGCCGAGCTCCAACTGCTGAACGCCCGGATCCGGCTCATTGCGGAACAGAACCTGTTGCGGGTCGGGCTCCGGCAGCTCGCGGTCTCGATGGGGCTGCCGCCCGAAGCGGGCGAAGGACTCGTACTGGCCGGAGATGAGGGCCTGCCCGCCGGGGCGCCGGACATCGAGTCCATCGTCCGCACCGCCGTGATCTCCGATCCCGGACTTGCCGCGCTGGAGGCCGATCGGTCCGCGGCGTCCGCATCGCTGTGGTCCGCCCGCATGATATACCTGCCCCGGATCGACGTAGGCTTCAGGTTGAACCGCAACGAGAGCTTCGGCTCCGATGTTTCGTTCTGGCAGTTCGACCCGGGCGATACGAGCAGTGGGTTCAGCGTCTCGGCTTCCTGGAACCTCTTCGACGGTTTCGGCCGCGAACGCCAGAACGCCCAGGCGTCGGCCGCCAAGCGACGGGCCGAGGAAGATTATCGGCGGTTGCGGTTGGAGATCGAACGCGATGTCAGGCGCTTCGGTACCGAGATCGAAGAGCTTGCTCAGACGCTGGGGTTACTGGAGCAGGCGTATGAGATATCGAGAGAGCGTCTCGATATGGAGCAGGAACGCTATCGGCTTGGCACCACGAGCTATCTTGAGCTTCAAAACGCGGTCACCGCGTTGCAGAACGCCGAGACCTCGCTGATCCAGAACCGGTACGACTACCAGATCGCCTGGTCGAATCTGGCCGAATACGTCGACGGCGGGCCCGGCGGCCGATGACGAACCCCCGCCGCATTCGAGTCGGCTGACCGTGGCGCTTCCCGACGTTTCGCTTCGGCGGCCGGTGGCGACGGCGATGCTCTATGTGGGCATCGCCGTGCTGGGCGTGGTGTCGTTCCTCCGGCTGCCCATCGATCTCCTGCCGGATGTCGCCTTCCCGACGCTCTCCGTGTGGACGACGTACTCGGATGCGGGGCCCGCGGAGGTCGAGCGCTTCATCACGGAACCGATCGAACAACAGTTGTACTCGATCCC
>NZ_CANPVO010000035.1 GCF_947581785.1 Candidatus Palauibacter polyketidifaciens
ACACGCACGACCAACGGACGGCTCACGCCCCTGCAACAACTCGTCGGGCCAAGGGCCAACAACGTCCCGGCATCTACACCTAGCGCGGATCGCGCGGCGAGGCGCTACTCCTTCCGCGTGCCGGCGGCCCAGTCGAGGGCGATGGGGTTCGTGGGGAGCGCGTCAACGTCGATGATGCGCCCGCCCCTGATGACCGTCGAGAGCTGCCGGATGTTCGCGATGTCGGCGAGCGGGTCCGCGTCGAGGACCAGGACGTCCGCGGCCTTCCCCGCGTCGAGGGTGCCGTACTCGTCGAGCGCCTTGCTCGCGATGGCGCCGTTCTTCGTCGCCGCGGTGATCGCCTCCAGCGGCGTCATGCCGAGTTCGACCAGCCCCTCGATCGCGAAGATCGTGCCGAGACCCGGCAGCTGGTGCTCCATGTTCTCGGGCTCCTCGCGCAGGAAGTCGGCCGCCACGCCGCCGCGTCCGAAGAGCGTGTTGTCCGTGCCGACCGTCACGATGCAGCCGGCCTCGATGAGCTTCTTCGCGTTCGTGCGCTTCGTCGTCCAGCGTCCCTCCATCACGGATCCCGGCTGCAGAAGC
This sequence comes from Candidatus Palauibacter polyketidifaciens, assembly GCF_947581785.1. Classification (NCBI taxonomy): domain Bacteria; kingdom Pseudomonadati; phylum Gemmatimonadota; class Gemmatimonadia; order Candidatus Palauibacterales; family Candidatus Palauibacteraceae; genus Candidatus Palauibacter; species Candidatus Palauibacter polyketidifaciens. The sequence goes on from NZ_CANPVO010000035.1 coordinate 583, forward strand.
CCTGTGTCCTGAACGCGGCGGCGGATCTCGGCCGTCGTCGGGGGAATGCGCCTCTGGCGCTCACCGGCCCGGGCCTCGGCGAGGTCCTCCCGCGCGCGCTCCATGTTGCGGACGTGGAACTGCCAACTGGGGCCGGTGAACTGGTTGATGAGCATCGAGCACACGATGTCGCGCTCGACGATCATCTCGACGAGTTCATCGGTGATTGTGCGGTTCCCGACATTGTCCGGGTGCTGGACGACGTCGATCCCCGCGAGGATCGAGAGGCGGAGGCCCTCCAGGCTCGTGGCGTGGGTCTCGGCCACGAGGCCGCGCTTGTGCGCCTCCTCCACGATCACCCGCTGGGCGCGCGGTGAGAACGAGATTCCCGCCGGATAGTTGAAGTGGTGCGTGGCGCCGTACTTGATGAAGTCGGGCCCGTAGTCGAGGTAGGTGTTGATCGCGACCCGCAGTTCGTCGGGCGTCATGTGCATCATCTCTTCGCCGCTTCCAAGCGTGACCTCGTCGTTCATCTGCTCGGCGAAGAAGCTGATCTCCGACTCGGGGAGCCCGGCGAACGTCTCGGAGGCAGGGCCGCCCCACCCCACGATGTTGCCGGCGAGGTACGTGCGCGGGCCGAACTCCTCCCCGGAGTCGATCTTCTTCTTGACCCGCTGCATGGGACGCAGGACGCCGTAGCTGTCCCGGACGGTCGTCACCCCGTGCTTGAGGTGGAGCTGGAGTCCCTGGAGGATCAGCGCCTCGTGTTGCGCCCAGTAGGCTGCGTGCTCTTCGACCCGCCCTCCCCGCCCGAAGGCGAGCGACATGTGGACGTTGGTGTCCACGAACCCGGGCGTGAGGAACTTGCCGCTCCCGTCGATGACCTCGGCGGCCTCGGGGACCGCCACCGACGCGCGTGGGCCGACGGCGGCGATCCGGTCGCCCTCGATGACGATCGTCCCATCGGCGATGGGGGCACCCCCGTGTCCGTCGATGATCGTCGCCCCGACGATGGCGAGCGGTGGGGAGATCTCCTGCGCCGCGGCCGTGCCCGGCAGGGAGAGGAAAGTCAGGAGGGCAGCCGCTGCAAAAACCGATCTTGAGCCCATGTTCCTCTCCTCTTTCCTCTCTTCGGGAGGACAACTTCGTTATCCCGTGCGCCGTCTCCGTGACCGTTCGGACGTGTCCCACCAGATCCAGCCACGGCCGAAGTGGCCGAAGTCGAAGTGGTCCGGGTGCAGGAATTCGGCGAGGATCTCGGCCGACTCGACCAGCCGCGGGCCGGGCCGGTTGAAGTACTGGTTCCCATCCATCATTGCGACGCGTCCGTTGCGGACGGCGGACAGTTGCTGCCATTCGGGGCGCGCGACGAGGGGGGCCATCTCCTGCGCGGCGCGCTCGATGTCGAAGCCGCACGGCATGATCGCGATCACGTCGGGGTCCGCCTCGACCAATTGCTCGATCTCGATGTAGCCGGAGTGTTTGCCGGCCTCGCCCAGGGGGTCCGTCCCGCCGGCGATCTCCACCAGTTCGGGCACCCAGTTCCCCGCCATCATCAGCGGGTCCGTCCACTCGATGCAGCCGACCGAAGGACGCGGACCCAGCGAGCGCGTTCGGGCCTCAAGCGTCGCCAGGCGACCCCGGAGTCGAGCCACGAGATCCTCGGCACGTTCCGGCTCGCCGAGCGCCGAGGCGACGGAGCGGATGTCCTTCCAGACATCGCCGAGCGCCATTGGCTCGAGCGAAACGAGGACGGGATTCGACGTGACGAGTTCGCACACCGCCTCCTCGACATCCTTCAGGCTGGCGGCGCACACCTCGCACTGCGTCTGCGTGACGATGACGGTGGGCGCGAGATCGTTCAACAGGTCGGGGTCGACCCGGTACACCGAGAGCCCGTCGCCCACGAGCGAGCGCACCTGGTCGTCGATCTCCTTGCTGCTGGCTTCCACCTTCACCTTCGACGAGCAGCAGGCGGGGAGACGCCCGATGCCGGGCGGGTAGTCGCATTCGTGGGAGCGCCCGACGAGTTCGTCCTCGAACCCGAGCGCGCACACGATCTCCGTCGCGCTGGCGATGAGCGAGACGACCCGGTGGCTCATCGCGATGTCCCTGCTACGTACGGCTGGCGGCGAACTCGTACTGCGGCGCGGTCACCGGCTTCGTCAGGGCGACGCGGCTGAACAGGATCGGCAGGAAGACCGCCATGCTGATCAGCGTGTTCCGCAGGTATGGGATCGCCATCACGTAGCACTCGACCAGGCCGGCGAAGTTGAGCGGGTAGATCGCGCCGCCGCCGAACGCCCACACGCCGAAGTTGCTGAGCACGAAGAACGCGAGCGACGACCCCAACCCGGCCCCGGCCACCCGCTTCCACGAGCGCCCGCGCCGGAGGGCGAAGCCGATGAAGGCCACGAGCGCCACCGACAGATAGATCACCGGCTGGTGCGCGTAGAACGCCCAGTCCGCGCGGCCCGTGAGCGCCCAGATGCCGAGGTCACCGAGCAGCCACGCCGCGAACGGCACCAGGTACACCGTTCGGGTCCGCGCAAACATGGCGCCGCCGAACAGGCAGATCGGCAGGAACGGCGAGAAGTTCCACGGATAGGTCGTATTGCCCGGCTCGAGCGCCATCCCGAACTGCGCCAGCACGTATGGAATCAGCCGCGCGGCGAGGCCCACGGCGAGCAGCGCGAGGATGACGGAGAGCCGAGGTTTCACAGTAGCAGTCCTTCGTGTTCGTGGTTTGGCTAAAATCGGGGCGGCGAGATTTGAACTCGCGACCTCCTGAACCCCATTCAGGCGCGCTACCGGGCTGCGCCACGCCCCGAGGTGAACCGGAAGCTAGCTTGTACCGTGATGGGGTCAAGCTGACGGACGCACGTAGCGCTGGCATTGTCATATCCATATATTAGGATTTATGGATACGATGACCCTCCGGGCACCCGCCCCGACACGGGATCTTCTCTCCCGCTTCGAATCCCTCGGGGACGAGAACCGGCTGCGGATTCTCACCCTGCTGGACCGCAACGAGTTCACGGTGTCCGAACTCGTCTCCGTTCTGCAGCTGCCGCAATCCACCGTTTCGCGCCACCTGAAGGTGCTCGCGGATGACGGCTGGGTGCGCCGGCGGCAGGAGGGGAAGACCCGGTACTACCGGATGGAAAGCGACCTCGAGCCGGAAGCGGGGGAGTTGTGGCGGCTGGCAGAGGGGAGTCTCACGGGCGCCAGCTGGATCGCGGACGATGCGGAGCGGGCCGAGAGCGTGCTGGCCGAGCGCCGGGATCGGGCCGCGGCCTTCTTCTCGGAGTCTGCAGCGAGGTGGGACGCACTCCGCGATGAACTGTTCGGGCGCGACGCGCGGTTCGCGGCGCTGTTCGGCCTACTCGATCCGGAGTGGGTCGTCGGGGACCTCGGCGCGGGCACCGGAACGCTCGCGAACATGGTCGCCCCCTTTGTGAAGCGGGTGATCGCGGTCGACCGGTCGCCGGAAATGCTGGAGGCTGCAGCGGTCCGGCTGGGCGACTGCGACAACGTCGACGTCCGCCACGGCGAACTGGAGTCGCTCCCCGTCGGCGACGGCGAACTCGACCTCGCCGTGCTGATGCTCGTCCTCCATTTCGCGGTCGAGCCGCGACGGGTGTTGGCGGAGACCGCGCGAGCCGTGGCTCCGGGAGGAAGACTCCTCGTTCTCGACATGCGCGCGCACGCGCGGGAGGAGTATCGCGAGACCATGGGCCACCTGTGGCCCGGATTCACGGAGGAACAGATGCGGGACTGGACGCGGCTCGCCGGCCTCGGAGCGTACCGTCACATTCCGCTCGCCCCGGACCCCGAAGCGTCCGGACCGGCCCTCTTCGCGGCCACCGCCCGTAAAGCGGCCTGCGACGCTGGTTAGAGCCCCTGAACGACGACTGAACACCGAAGGAGATAGACGATGGAAGGCGCCGTACTTCACGATATGACCGAAGCCGCCGCCGGCACCGCGGCCGCCAGCCGCCCCGCGTTCAGGGTGGCCGACCTCAGTCTGGCGGAGTGGGGCCGCAAGGAGATCCGCCTCGCCGAGCACGAGATGCCCGGACTGATGTCGGTGCGGGCGGAATACCGCGACGCGAAGCCGCTGGCGGGACGGAAGGTGATGGGCTCGCTGCACATGACCGTGCAGACGGCGGTCCTCATCGAGACCCTGGCCGATCTGGGCGCGGACGTGCGCTGGGTCTCCTGCAACATCTTCTCGACCCAGGATCACGCGGCCGCGGCCGCCGCCGTGGGCCCGGACGGCACGCCGGAGGACCCGCGCGGGATCCCGGTCTTCGCCTGGAAGGGGGAGACGCTCGAGGAGTACTGGTGGTGCACGGAGCAGGCGCTCCTGTGGCCGGACGGCTCGGGCCCGGACCTCATCGTCGACGATGGTGGCGACGCGACGCTTCTCCTCCACCGCGGTCTCGAGTTCGAGCGGGCGGGGCGGATCCCGGACTTCGACCCGGAGACGGAGCCGGAGGAATGGGGCGTGATCCTCGAGACGCTGCGCAGGATCGCGGCGAAGGACCCCGGACGGTGGGCACGCACGGCCCCCGCCATCCAGGGGGTGTCGGAGGAGACGACGACCGGCGTCCACCGCCTGTACGAGATGGCGTCGGAGGGGACGCTTCTCTTCCCCGCCATCAACGTGAACGACTCGGTCACGAAGTCGAAGTTCGACAACATCTACGGCTGCCGTCACTCGGTCATTGACGGGCTGAATCGCGCCTCGGACGTGATGATCTCGGGCAAGACCGCAGTCGTGTGCGGCTACGGCGAGGTCGGCAAGGGGTGCGCGCAGGCGCTCAAGGGACAGGGGGCGCACGTCGTCGTCACCGAGATCGACCCGATCTGCGCGCTGCAGGCCGCGATGGAGGGCTTCCAGGTGCGCACGCTCGAGGACGTGGTTGACACGGCGGACATCTTCATCACGGCGACGGGCAATCGGGACGTCATCACCTTCCAGCACATGGCGCGCATGAAGGACAAGGCGATCGTCGGGAACATCGGCCACTTCGACAACGAGATCGACATGGCCGGGCTCGCGAAGGGCGGCGTGACGCGCAACAACATCAAGCCGCAGTACGACGAGTTCGTGTTCGAGGACGGGCACTCGGTGCTCATCCTGTCCGAGGGGCGGCTGCTCAACCTCGGCAACGCGACGGGGCATCCGAGCTTCGTGATGAGCGCGAGCTTCACGAACCAGGTGCTCGCGCAGATCGAACTCGCGCGGAACCACGAGGCCTACGAGCGGCAGGTCTACATGCTCCCGAAGCACCTCGACGAGAAGGTGGCGCGGTTGCACCTCGATCACCTCGGCGCGCGCCTGACGGAGCTGACGGAGGACCAGGCGGACTACATCGGCGTGCCGAAGGATGGTCCCTTCAAGCCCGACCACTACCGCTACTAGGAGGCCTGCGAGGACACGAGCAGGGTCAGGGGTACGGAGCAGTCATCATGAGGATAAACCCGAAGCATCTGCGGATCTTCGCACCGCTCGCCCTGGTTGGGGCCTGCGGCGATGGCGGGCAAGACGGGGCCGTTGGTGCCCGCGGAACCCTCGAGGGTCCGGACGTGCTGCTGAATGCCGTCACGGAAGAGGTCTTCACTGTCGGGTCCGTGGTCGGCGACGCGTGGGACACCTTCGGCAGCGTGCAGTCCGTTGCCTTCGACAGCGCGGGCAACCTCCACATCTACGACTCCCAGGTCGAGCACATCCTGGTGGTCGGACGGGACGGATCGCTGCTGCGCACGGTAGGAGGTCAGGGAGAGGGGCCGGGCGAATTCGGCAACGTCAGCGCGGCCATCGTCGCCCGCGACGGCTCCTACACGGTGCTGGGCTTCTCACAGGTCGATCTCTTCGACCCCGGTGGAGCCTTCGCGCGGCGCATCCAGATGAATGCGATTCTCTTTTCCGGTTCGGCTCTCCCCGACGGCCGCCTGGTCGCCAGCAGCTTCGTTTCGATGGAGGCGTTATCGGAGCCTGAGAGTGCCCCCGAGGACGAGGAGGGCCGTCCCATTTACCTCATTCCGCTGGACGGGACGGAGCCCGAAGTCCTCTACACCGCATGGGACCTCCCCGCGGCTCCGGCCGGCGACGACTTCGAGATCGATTCGTCCAGGACTCTCCGCATGTCGGCGGGGCGCGCCTTCGAGCCGGGACTCTACTACGACGTGCTGACCGACGGCCGGCTCGCCCTTGCCGATTCGATCGGCTACCGCATCAAGCTGATCGCACTCGACGGAAGCGTCACCGGAGTCATCGAACGGCCGATTGCGCCGCTGGCCGTTGACGACGCGATCAGGGAGGCGGAGCGTGAACGCTACCGCGAAGCCACGGCTCAGCTCGAGAGTCTGCAATCGTCCTTTCAGGTCGAACGCGAAGGCGTGGAAGAGCTTGTCTTCGCCGACGAGGTGCCGGTCATCGGGGCTGTCGAGGTCGACTGGGAGGACCGGATCTGGGTGACCCGAAGGTCAGCGGACGGCGACCGCGAGGGCCCGGTCGACATCGTGACGCCGGACGGACGCTATGTCGGCACGCTGGCCGTTGACGGGCTGAGGCCTCCCGACGCTTCCGGCCCCGACGGCCTGCTGGCCTACATCGAACTGGACGAATTCGATCTGCCGACGGTCCGCGTGATCCGGCTCGTGTCGCTCGACCCGCAGGGCTGAGGTCCAGCAATAGAGGGACGCGCCTCCCAGGTCGATGTGACCGCCGTGGTCAAACTAAAGGCCGCCGAGCGGACGAACGCCACCCGGATGGGCGCCTTGAGCAGCCAGCCTGCGAGGCGGCATAATTGCGTGCGTCCCCGGCACCGAGCAATCGGGCGACGCCATCCTGGCGGCAGTCGTAGCCCTCCAGAGAACGGAGCATGAGATGTTCCCAAGAGTGTCGACGACGGGTTTGCTTGGCTGCCTCGTGTTGGCGGCGTTCGGAGCCCCGGCGGGTCTTGCCGCCCAGGCGGACGAAAACAATGCCGGGAACGGCGGCTTCTACCTGGGCCTGGCGTTTCCGCTCGGGCAGATGAGCGCGACGATGCGGAAATCGGTGGACAACACGGCGCCCAACACGCTGGTGCCCGAGCCCCGGCGCGGGCAGGTCTTCGAAGACGAGGCCTCCGGAGACGCGCTCTCCTACGGGGTCGGCCTGGTCGCCGGGTATCGGAAGTCCTTCTCGGGTGGGGCCTATTTCCTGGATGCGGCCGCTGAACTGGAGACGCACGGCGGCGACGTGGAGGCGCAGTTCGCGGGCGTGGGGGTTTCGACGGAACGGAAGCAGCTGGGAGAGAGTTGGCCGGACCGGTGGAACCTGGATCCGGAAACGAGCTACGGCGTGACCCTGAGGCTCGGCGGCAGTCCGGGAGGCCTGCAGTCGCGGGGCATCAGCCTGTACGTCCTCGGCGGAATCCGCTTTGCGGGCGCACAGTTCACCAACCACTACGACGGTTGTTTCGCGACCGAACCCTGCGATCCCTCCGAGTTCCAGTCCGGCCAGGAGGACCGCGACATGGACTTCACGGTCTGGAAATCCGGGATCGGACTGGAGAAAACCTTGGGCGAGCGCATCGCGCTACGGGTCGAGGCGAGCTATTCGGTCTACGCCCGGGAGGAGTGGACCACGGAGTTCGAGGACGTGGTCGTCACCGTCCGTTCGAGCATGAAGGCAAGCGAGGCGGGACTGACCGCAGGCCTGCTGCTACGCCCCTAGGGCTATCTCTCTTCGACCAGGCGGCCGGCCAGATATTTGTGGATCACGCTCGCCAGTAGCGTCTGGTACGGCATCCCCTCTTCGCGCGCCCGGGCGTGGGCGAGATTGAAGTCGCGTTCCGTAACCCGGAGGTTGACGCGACGGGTCTTCTTGAACGTGCTGCGAGCCGCTTGACGCGCGATCGTCATTTCGCCCTCGACGCCGGTGACGGGACGCAACTCGCCCCGGTCGAACTTCTCCAGGATCTCCCGCTCTTCCCGGTTCAGTTGGTCGTTCATGGCGATTGCCTCCTCCGATAGTCCCGCGTCGCCTTCCGGCTGGGGATGATCGTCTTCAAGAAACGTGTGCCGTCCTGGGCCACTACGAACGGAACGAGGTAGAGGTACCGGTCGACGTCCACGACGTAGATCATCTGCCCCGGATATCTTTCCTGGTTTGGGTGTTTCAGCACGTCCACCAAACCTCCGCGCTCAATCGCGGAAATCACGCGCTCGAACGAGACGCCCCGCCGTTCGGCGAGTTGTCGGTTCTTCTCCAGATTCCAGTCGAAGCCGGCGAACATGTCCAATCGTCACACATTGTGTGCGTTTTGTCAACAAATGTTGCAACAGCGCGGGCGAAATCAGGGGGCTGGCCAGAGAGTTCGTCACGGCGAGAGCCCATTTGCGAGGACGCGTGGCAGTGTGTAATCTTTACACACCACACCCAGCGTACCCGGGAGGAGAACGACGTGGCTCGACGGGTCAACATCATGATGGACGAAGACTCGTGGCGTGTGCTACAGAGGTTGCCGCGCGGTACCCGCAGCCGCGCCGTGAACGAGGCCATCCGCGAGTGGTCGGATGCTTCCAGGAGACGGGACGCATCCGCCCGGATGGACGCATTGCGAGCGCGGTTGCCCGCAGTCGAGACCGATCAGATCGTCCGCTGGATACGTGAGGAGCGGGAGCAGCGGCTGTCGTGATCGTCACGCCGGACGCATCGGTTATTCTCAAGTGGGTTCTTCCCGGCGACGACGAGCAGGATACGGACGTCGCGCTCGCGCTGCGTGACGAGGCGGCGGCGGGGGCCCTCGATCTGATCGTTCCTCAACTCTGGATCTACGAGGTGGGCAACACGCTGGCGCGGCGGTTTCCGGGTGACGCGGAAGCGCTCCTGGCATCCCTGGCCGACTTCGGCCTGGCGGAGGCGCGGCTTGACTCGAACTGGAGAAGGCGCGCCGTGTCTCTGTCCGTGACGTACGAAGTCGCGTTCTACGACGCGGCGTACCATGCCGTGGCGCTGGGCCTCGGCGGTGTGTTCGTCACGGCGGACGAGCGATACGTGCGTCGCGCCTCGAGGGCCGGGAGCATCTCCTCGCTACGGCTCTGGCAGGCCGGCTGAGGTGACGTTCACGACCTCGCGGCTCCGAGGTGACCTGCCAGCCTCCCTCAAGTGGGCACCATGGACTTCGAGTTAATCGCCATCGCCCTAGGAGACGTTGTCTGGATCGCCCTTGCCTTCGTCCTGGGCCTGCTGTCCAGAGCCGTCGGGCTGCCGCCAATGGTCGGGTTTCTGGCCACCGGGTTCGCGCTCAATCTGTACGGAATCGCCAGCGGGGAAGTGCTGCAGAAACTGTCGGATCTCGGTATCACCCTGCTGCTGTTCACGGTCGGGCTCAAGCTCAACCTTCGAACCCTCGCGCGCCCGCAGGTGTGGGCCGTCGCCGGGCTGCACATGTCGATTGCCGTCGCGGGTTTCGCGGCCGCCATCGGTCTCCTGACGCTCTCGGGAACCCCGTTGGTCTCCGGCCTCGGCCTTACCCAGTCACTGCTGATCGCGTTCGCGTTGAGCTTTTCCAGCACGGTCTTCGTCGTGAAGGTGCTGGAGGAGAAGGGGGCAACGGCCTCGCTGGCCGGGCGGCTCGCGGTGGGCATCCTCATTGTGCAGGACCTGGCCGCGGTCGCCTTTCTCGCGGCCTCGGCGAACGCATGGCCCAGCCCCTGGGCGCTTCTGCTTCTGTTGCTGATTCCGGCCCGGCCGTTGCTGGCGCTCGTCCTCGACCGGGTGGGCCACGGCGAACTCCTCGTACTGTACTCGCTGCTGCTCGCCCTGGGCGGCGCGGAGGTGTTCGAGCTGGTCGGGTTGAAGGGAGACCTGGGCGCGCTCGTGCTCGGCGTTCTCGTCGCCCGCCACCAAAAGGCCGAAGAGGTGGCGAGTACCATGTTCGGGTTCAAGAACCTATTCCTGCTCGGCTTCTTCCTGTCCATAGGACTCTCGGGGCCGCTCACGGCGGAAGCACTTCTTGCCGGCGCGGCCCTCACGCCCCTCGTGCTCGTGAAGTCGGCGCTGTTCTTCGGTCTGTTCACGAGATTCAGGCTGCGGGCGCGGACCTCGTTACGCGCTTCCCTGACCTTGGCCAACTACAGCGAATTCGGGCTCATCGTCGCGGCCCTCGGGGTTGCCAACGGATGGCTCGACGGTCACTGGCTGATCGTTCTCGCGATCGCCCTGTCCCTCTCCTGCGCCATTGCGGCAGTGCTCAACGCCGTCGCCCACCGGATCTACCAACGATACCGCGTGGCGTGGACGCGCTTCGAGCGATCCGAGCACCTCGCCGATGAACGGCCGCTCGACATCGGAGACGCGAGGATCGCCGTACTCGGCATGGGCCGCATCGGCACGGCGGCCTACGACCACATGCAGCGGCTTCACGGCGGGGCCATCATCGGCGTGGACTCCGATCCCCTCAAGGTGCGACAACACCTGTCGGAGGGCCGCAACGTGCTGTTGGGCGATCCGCGCGACGGGGACTTCTGGGACCGCGTTCGGAGCACCCGGCCGCTCGATGTCGTCATGCTGGCCCTGCCGAATCGCGCCGCCAAACTCGCCGTTCTGGATCGCATCGGCGCCTCTGCCTTCGAGGGCCGGATCGCCGCCGCCGTCAGGTTTCCGGATGAGATCGAAGCCATGAATGAGGCCGGGGCGTCGATACTGTTCAATCTCTCGGCCGAAGCCGGGGCGGGATTCGCCGCGCACGTGGCGGCGCAGATTCCACCTCTCGGCCGCACGGGAGGGGATGCCCCGGACACCTCTCCCGGTCAGCCCTCGCGGACAACCGTCACTTGACATCCGCTGGCGGGCCGCAAGTTGTCACTTGACCGGGCGACGCTCGATTTGAGCCGGGGGCCCAGCTAGCGCTCCCGGGACGAAGGACTGGCCGGGGAGCTCCGGCTGCTGTTCAAGCGGTGCGATCGGCAGACAGGTATGCACGATCTCCACGACGCCCACCATGGGCCAGGTGATCCTCAGATTCACGATGCTGCCGACCCCCGTGAACGTGACTCGAGTGTTTATCCGGGTACCTTCCAGGCGACGACCGAAGACGTCGAACACGGTGTCGACTAGGGACCCGCCCTCGTCACCGCGAGAGCCATCACCGGGTAGAGCGTCCCGGTATACGTGATGAAGTGCCAGGTCTCCGTATTGAGTGACTTCGTCCACCAGCGGCCCGATTCTCTCTGGTTCCGCGTGAGCCACTCGACGCCTCGCTGTATGGCCGGGTGCGTCGGCGGCACCCCCGCGGACGACAACACGACAACTGCCAAACCGGTCTGGTGGCCATCGCTCGCGGGATCGCCGAAGTCCGCCTCGGCTCGCAGGCGTTCGGCGCGGTTGCCCCGGCCCCACGCCCCGGGCTGGGCGAAAGAGCGGATCGACCATCCCCCGTCGGGGCGCTGGCGGTCCAGGATCAGCCTGACGATGTCCTGCTTCTGGTCGGCGCTGATCACGCCCGGCAGATGCTGCTCCGCCCAGAGCAATGCCACCCGGGCGTAGTCATGGGGAGGAGGGACCCGCCGCAGGTACTCTCGCAGACCGGCTATCTGCCTCTGCAGCTCGGGAGCGGTTGCCTGCTCGAGCCATCCCGGAGCCAGGCCCATGCCCATCGCCGCAACGGTCGCGAGCTGATACGCGTCGGACTCGAACGGGGGCCATGTGTCCGGCGAGTGCCACGCCCCGTCGTCCCGCTGAAGGCTGAACATGAGCTGGAAGGCCTGCTCGGTTTCGGGAGACAGCCGCCGGTCCACGTACGCATCCCAGGATGCCAGAGACGCGGCCAGATGCACGACCTCCGCGGGGTTCACATCCTGCTGGAGTTCTTCGGGGTCCGTGGCGAGCCTGTCCTGAAGACGCTCTTCGAGAAAGGCCCGGAAGTCTGCATCGGGCCGACCCAGGCTCTCGGTGAGTTGCGGACGAAGGATCCCGTACCAGCCCGTCGTGTGGCACGAGACGCAGCCGCGGTTGTTCGCCCAGGCCCAGGCTCCATCCTCCAGGTAGGTGACCGCCCGTTCGAGAGACAGGTTCTCCGCGACCGGCTCATCCTCCGACGCCGGCGGGATGGAGATCTCTCCGAACTGATACTGGTACGCGCGGTGGTCGCCCCAGTCCTGCGCGTGAAGCTCTGAGCCGAGAGGCGAAATCCCAACGGACAGTCCGAGTGCGACGTGCGTGAGTCTCATGGCCGAGCCCAATCCCGAGAGGTTCTCGTGCTGAGGCTACAGCCATCGTAAACGCCTGTTTGCCGCCATGTAAAGGCACGCGCGAGGCACCTTGACGCCGCTGCAGAGTGTATGGTGGTAACGCCACGACAGGTATCATCAAGCAAGGAGCAGCGCGTTGGGCAAGATCATCCTCGTCACGGGAGCTTCCTCCGGCATCGGCCGGGCGGCCGCGATCCTTCTCGCCCGTGAGGGCCACACCGTGTACGCCGGCGCACGTCGGGCGGACCGAATGGAAGACCTGCGGGAACACGGCATCACTCCCGTCGAAATGGACGTCACCAGAAGCGACGACAACGAGCGGGCCGTGAGTCGCATCATCGCGGACCAGGGACGCATCGACGTCCTGGTCAACAACGCGGGCTTCGGGCTCTACGGACCCGTCGAGGACGTGCCGCTCGACGACGCGCGCTACCAGTTCGAGGTGAACCTGTTCGGGCTCGCCCATCTCACCCGACTCGTCCTGCCGCACATGAGGGCGGGGGGCTCAGGCCGAATCATCAACGTCTCGTCGATGGGAGGGAGGATCTTCACCCCCCTCGGGGCCTGGTACCACGCCACCAAGCACGCCCTCGAGGGCTGGTCGGACTGCCTGCGCGTGGAAACCGCCCCCTTCAACATCCAGGTCGTCGTGATCCAGCCGGGCGCGATCAGGACGGAGTTCGGCGACGTGATGGGAGCCCACATGAGGAAGTACTCCGGGGACACGGCGTACAAGGCGCAGGTGGACTCGTTTCTGAAGCTGATGGACGGCCTCGAACCCGGCCGCGGCACCGCGCCGGAAGTGCTCGCCAAGGTGTTCGTCAAGGCCGCGACGGCCCGGAAGCCGCGCCGGCGATACGCCAGCGGCTCCATGGCGCGCCCCTTCATGTTCCTCCGCAAGTGGTTCGGGGACGGCCTCTACGAGTTCATGCTGCGGCGCATGTTCCGCTGACCGGCCGGTCTTGACGGGATTTGACCGCGCGATCAAGGAGGCGATTCCGTGGGGGTGACGGCAAAGACCTCGACCGGCACCGCGAGGTTCGGGACTCCGGCCAGCCGACGGTCCGTGGTGAGAAGGGGGGCTTCGAGAGTCTCGGCCAGTGTGACGTACGCGGCGTCGTACGCGGTGAGGTTGTGGCGGCGGGACCAGATCCTCGACAGGAGCGGCTCGTGGCCGTGCCGCCGCACATCGAGATCGAGGAAGTTGCGATACGCCTCGCCGGCGCGGGTCGGGGAGACGGCCCCGGTGCTCTCGTAGCGGCGCAGAACATGCAGAACCTCGAGGTCCAGGAGTTCGGGGCCGTGCAGGGACGTCACGGGGTCCGATACCCTGTGCATGATGCGGGCGCCGCGCCGCGTGCCGAGCACCAACTCGACGACGGCCGATGCATCCAGGACGACGATCACGCCGTTTCAGCGCCTCTCACGCGCCTCCCGCAGGACCTCGCTCGGGGGGGGATCGACGTCGATCGGCGGCAGCCGGGCGATGCGGGCGAACAGTTCTTCCCGGGTCGGCCTTTCCAGCGACTGGCGGATCCCGCGGAGGACATAGTCCGACATCGATGTCCCGGCGAGCGCCGCGCGGGACTTGAGCCGACGGTGCAGATCGTCCGGGATGTTTCGGACCTGAAGCATCTTTGACATGTGCTAAGCATGATTTCATGTTATACACATGTCAAGTCCTCACGAGGCCGGCTTTTTGGCGTTCCGTTCGCCGCCACATAGAGGCATGCGCGAGACCGGAGGGGGCCGTCGGCCGCGGGCAACTCCGGCAGGTGGCAGTGCTGCCCGTCGCCTGCTAGAGTCGAAGGACCATGAGCATAAAGGCGGAATACCGGGATGGGGTCTTCACGCCCCTGCAGGAGGTCAAGGAGCCAACTCCCGGCGAGGTCTACGAAGTCTTCTCCGAGGGCGAGTTGCAGCGGCTTGCGGCGGACGTTCCGTGGTTGAGGGTCTCGGAACGCAGCTTCGAGTTCTGGGAAAACGAGGAGGATGACGTCTACGACAGCCTATAGGCAGGGCGACATCGTGCTCGTCTCCTTCCCCTTCACCGATCTCACTTCAACCAAGAGACGCCCCGCGCTGGTCCTTTCCCCGAATTCCTTCAATGCCGCCGGTGAGGATCTCGTGCTGGCGGCCGTCACCTCCCACCTCACGGGCGACCCGAACGCGGTGCATCTCCGCCGCAGCGATTTCGCGGAAGGTGGGCTTCCCAAGGCATCGATGGTGAAGACGACGAAGCTGTTTACGATGAGACACCCGGGGAAAGCGATCGAACACGTCACCGTCGTCGGCGATACGGCAGCGGGTATTCTGTACTAGTCGAGATCAGTTCGATGAGGTTCCGAAACGCTCAGGTCGGATTCGGCTTGTGTGCTCCAAATCGACGGCGCCACCGCCTTGAGAGTGTGGACAAGCGCGTCGACATCGCGCTCGCTCGTTCGCCCGTTGGTTATGCAGGCTCGCAGCACTGTTCTGCCCTCGAAGACTGCGGTTGACACCCAGAACCGGCCGTCCCTGTGAACGGAATCGACGTAGCTCCGAACGGCTTCATGGCCCTCGGGCGGCACGAGACATGCGACCGCCATGGGAGAGTCATTCGCGAGCGACCAACCGTCGCGCTGCAATCGCCGTGCGAGTCTGTCCGCCAGTCGAATGGCGCGCTCGGTGTGGCCGGCGTATCCCCTCCAACCCGCTGCCGCGAGTGCAAGGAACAGCCGCAGGCCGACGAATCGGCGCGACCACTGGATCGAGTTGACGAAGAAGTCCTTGGCCGCGACGCTCCTGGGCATGTAGCTGGCGTCGACCCGGAAGGCCTGAGCGGCGACATCCGGTCTGGAGGTCAGGAACATGCCGGCTCCCATGGTCGTTGCAAACCACTTGTGGGCGTCGATCGTGATCGAGTCCGCCCGCTCGATGCCCTTGAGAGCACCGCCGGTATCGCTGGCAATCAGCGCACCACCCCATGCGGCGTCGACGTGGAACCACATGCCGTGCTCCCTGGCCAGTTCGCCGCAGCGGGTCAACGGATCGACCATGCCCGCGTTGGTGGTGCCCGCCGTCGCCGCGATCATGACAGGCATGCGGCCGCTGGAGATGTCAGTTGCAATCGTTTCGGCCAAGGCATCGGGGTCCATGCGCCCCCGCCCGTCGGTCTGGATCAGCCGGACCGCGTTGCGGCCGATGCCCCCGGCGTGAGCGATCTTCAGCCAAGCCAAATGGCTCTCCTCCGACACATAGACGTGGGGCGGACGGGCAAATGCACACACGCCGTCA
The DNA here is from genome assembly GCF_947581785.1 of Candidatus Palauibacter polyketidifaciens. Taxonomy (NCBI): domain Bacteria; kingdom Pseudomonadati; phylum Gemmatimonadota; class Gemmatimonadia; order Candidatus Palauibacterales; family Candidatus Palauibacteraceae; genus Candidatus Palauibacter; species Candidatus Palauibacter polyketidifaciens. The sequence goes on from NZ_CANPVO010000035.1 coordinate 16,087, forward strand.
TCACCATACGCCGGACATGCAGCCTGAAGAGCGCAGAGCATTGCCGTGAGGTTCGCCTCCGATCCACCGCTAGTGAAGTGCCCGCCCGACCCATCCGGCATGCCGGCCTTGCGCGCCACTTCCCGGATCACGTGCAGCTCGATCTCCACCGCCGCCGGCGCATGCGAGTGCACGCAGACTTGGGGGTTGAACGCGGAGGCGATCCGGTCGGCGCACTCGGAAGCGAACGTCGGCGCAGGGTTGAACAGGCCAAGATAGCCCGGATGCGTCACCTGTACCGTGCCGGTCTCTAGCCCGTCGATCACCCATTCCGTCAAGCCCGCCAGCTCTCTGGGCCGGTCGAATCTCATGTTTCGCAGCTCCCGCAGCCATTCGCCGGACGGACCCGCGGGTACTACGTCGCGCGACGGCATGAGACGCCGCGACACCCCGAGGCGTTCAGTGAGCGCGTGCTGCGCCGCCGTCAGGGAATCATGGTCGGGAAACAGCGAGTAGTGCGGATCGGTCATCGGACGGCCTGGCCGCTGGCGGATTGCCGACTCGCCTCCCACGCCAGCATACAGCGTTTCCGCGTGCCCCCCCCGGCATAGTCGCCCGTGATCCCGCCCGCGCGGATCACGCGATGGCACGGAATAAGGAAGGCGATCGGGTTGCTGCCAACCGCGCTCCCCGTCGCCCGAGCCGCCTTCGCGCTACAAACCTCTTCGGCCACACGACCGTAGGTGACGACCTTCCCGGGAGGCACGCGCAGCAGGGCGCGCCAGACGGCCAGTTGGAAGTTGGTCCCGCGCACATGGACGGTCAGCGGGGGACTCTCGGCTTCGAAGGGAGCCGAGAAGATGGACCGCGCCAGTGCTGTTGCCGTCAAATCGTCGCCCTCGAGCGACGCCCGCCCCCAGGCCCGGCGGAGAGCCTCCATCTCGGCGGAGACATCCCCGTCAGCCACAAACCCAACCCGGCAGACGCCGCGTTCCGTCCAGGCGACGAACACTGGCCCAAACGGTGATTCTCCGATGCCGAAGCGGATCGTCAGCCCCGCGCCCCTGCTCCGATACTCGCCCGGCGTGACGGCCTCCACGGTTACGAAGTGATCGTGCAGCCTGCCCGGACCAGAGAGCCCGCTACTATGAGCCGTCGCGAGCACGGGCTCGGAGCTGTCGAGTAATTTCTTCGCGTGCTGAACGGTAAGGAATTCGAGAAAGCGCTTTGGCGTAACGCCGGCCCAGCGTGAGAACAGACGATGCAGATGGCTTTGGCTCAGACCGATATGCGCCGCCAATTCTGCGAGTTCCGGCTGGCGCTTGCGATGCCTGGCCAGATAGCGAATGGCCGCCTCGATTCGGTCGTAGTCGGTCGTGTTCATGCGGAACTCCGAGAATCATCGTGGATGGGGACTCCCGTAACGTGAACACTCTTGATGCTGAAATCGACCCGATCCTTGCTATGCGGGGCTCGGCCGTCCCGACGACGCTCGCCCGGATAGCGACGGTGGCTGCTCCGCAGGCGATGACGCGCCCTCGGCGCGGTAGCGCGTCAGGGCGCGCTGGCCCCATCCGTGCCCTCTCGCGAAGACGATGGGGACCCCTTGGGGGCGCTGGCCCCGCGTGGTGCCTCAAACGGCTACGCACAACCATTCCAAGCCGCCTGGACTCGCAGGTGACCGACAGGATCGCCCTCGGGCTCCGGCTGGGTCTGGGCAGTGTGTTCATCGCCGGTGGCTGGTGGAAGCTCTCGCGTGCCATCGACCCGCTTCGGTCCGAAGCGTTCGTCGACCGGTATCTGGCCAGCAACGGGTACATCAACTCGTTCTTCGACCAGTACCTCTTCGCCGGTCCCGGCGCCCTGCTCACTCCGCTGGCCTTCCTCGAGGGTTCGCGGCTGAAATCCCGAACAGCGGGAATCATTCGGCGGGAATCCGACCTTCTGAATCGCTAAGTTAATCGGATTACACTAGTTACAAGTCCGATGCAACTTGCCGTGAGGACATTCCCGTCCCGGGCGCCGTGGCGGGTGGGCGGGAAATGGTCGCGGTTCCGCTGGTCGTGGGGGCGAAGCTCGCTCTCTATACCGCCATGCGTGAGCAGGGGCTCACGAAGGTCGGTCTGGCCCGGCGCCTGGGCTTGAGCGAGGGTGCGGTTCGGAAGCTCCTGAACCCGAATCACCGCTCACACATCGGGCAGATCGAACGAGCGCTCGCGAAGGTGGGGCGGCGGCTCGTTGGGGAGGACGCGGCCGTCTAGCGGAGGCGACCGGGCGGGTGGCGGTGCTGCCGGTCAAATAGAGATTGGATGAGTCCAGCGATCAGGAAACCCGTGGCTCGATCATCGAGCGGATCGGTAACACGGGTTGATCGGGCCGTGCCCGCCTTAGGAGTGGCGACGACCGGGACGAAGCCCTGGCAGAGCAGGCGCTCGTATGGCGCTGTCACTCATCTGCCGGTTGCCAGTCGGGCATGGCCCGCAACATGTACTGATCAAACATCGGAACGGTGAATGCGGTTTCTCCGTGGGCAGGACTCCAGATCATCCCCTTGCGGATCAGCCCTGTGCGGATCGGCCCTGCCGAAGTAACGGCGACCCCCAACTCCTCCGCTACTTTCCCCGAGCGGTGTGGCCCCGGCCCGAGTTGCGCCATTGCTCTGAGGTACTCCTGCTCCCGGGGCGTGAGGCGATCAAAGCGGACACGGAAGAAGCTCGCATCCAGAGCGGCCATCACCCTCTCCCTGGCCGACACTACATCGTCGAGGGTCACTGGTGATTCCGATGCGACGTTCCAGCAATGCGCTCCCCACTCCTGAAGGAAATACGGATAGCCTTCCGTCTGTTCAGCGATCTCCGACAGCGCGTCGTCGTCCACCGAGGCCCTCGCCTCCTCGATTGGCCCTCGAATGGCCTCCGCTATGGCAGCCTCGTCGAGCGGACCAACGCCGGGGAAATCGAATAGACGTTCCGCGTAGCTCTTGGCCTCGCCAGATACCGCCGCAAGCTGCGGTAGGCCAGCGCCGAACATGATCAGGGGCAACGCCTTCTGGCTGATCCGATGGAGTGCGACGATGAGCGCGCTCAAATCTTCGTCGTCCAGATACTGAACCTCGTCCATCAGGAGAGCCGCCGGTTGGTCAGCGGCCCTCGCCGCCTCTCCGACCACAACCAGGAGATCCGTAAGGTCGGTCTCGAGATCGCCGGAAGCGGCCAGGCCCGGCTCTGGCGTTACACCTACCTCAAACTCTGCGTAGGAGACCGTGAAGGCGCTGGCAAAATTACGGAGAGCGCCAAGGGCTCGGTTACCCAGGATCCGGGCCTTCTCGCGACGGCTAAGTTGATAAAGGAGACGGCGGAGCCTGGGAACGAGAAGCACTGCCAAGCGACGCTCCTCTGGAGCCTCGATGAGGGCGGTCACGTACCCCGCAGCTTCGGCAAGGTCTCCGATTCGGACGAGGAGAACGGTCTTGCCGACACCTCGGAGGCCGAGAAGCATCATGCTCTTGGCGTGTCGGCCAGCTTGAATTCGTCGCAGGGCGATCTCCGCCGACGCAAGCAACTCGTCGCGACCGGCCAAGGCTGGAGGCCGAGATCCCGCTCCGGGCGCGAATGGGTTAGCGATCGGATCCATCGAATCCCTTTAGAAAGAGTTATGACGAGTTAGGTACATGTAAGGGAAAATGATGTCTAATCACGAATAACTCTGTCAAGATGCTGTGGTCGCCCGCGTTGAAGGCGCCGTGACGTTGGTTGGTATCCTCAGCGCAACAGCTCCAATCAACGCTGTTTCCGATCAGCGTACCACTGGGCGGCGAGGAGGTGAGATGGGTCGTGGGCACTGGATTGTCGTACCTTCGGGTACGATCTTGAGAGAGTGAACGGTGCGGAGTTCGTGCGGCGAGCGAGGCGAGGAGGACTTCTGATGCGATACGCCTATCCGTGCGTGCTGACGCCTGAGGGGGACGGCGGTTACTCGGTGTCCTTCCCGGATGTGCCGGAGGCGCTGACGTGCGGCGACGACCGGGACGAGGCCCTGGCGATGGCGGAGGACGCTCTGGCCGTGGCGCTCGGCTCGTACATGCAGTGCCGCCAGGACATCCCGGTGCCGGGCACCGTCGCGGGTGGGCGGGAGATGGTCGCGGTTCCGCTGGTCGTGGCGGCGAAGCTCGCTCTCTATACCGCTATGCGTGAGCAGGGGCTTACGAAGGTCGGTCTGGCCCGGCGCCTGGGCTTGAGCGAGGGCGCGGTGCGGAAGCTCCTGAACCCGAATCACCGCTCACACATCGGGCAGATCGAAAGGGCGCTCGCGAAGGTGGGGCGGCGGCTCGTCGCGGAGGACGCGGCCGTCTAGCGGAGGCGGCCGGCGCGCGCATTGTAGCGGGTGTGCGCACCTCCGGTGTTCTTCGCCGCTGGCGATGGGGGAACAACTTTACCGGCCAGCCCGCCAGTCTGCATGATATTGTACGTCAACTCGCAACACGGATACCAGACATGCCGAACCAACTCGTCCAAGCCCGCATTGACGCAGACGTGAAGGAGGAGGCGGCCACGGTGCTGGCGGCCATGGGCCTGACCGTCTCCGGCGCGTTGCGCCTGCTGCTGACGAAGGTCGCCCACGAGAAAGCGCTGCCGTTCGCGCCGTTGGTTCCTAACGCCGACACCATTGAAGCGATGAGGGAGGCCCGCCGGGGCAACCTTCCGCAGTTCTCGAGCGTAGAGGATCTCCTCGACGATCTGCGTGCGGACGATTGAGCGGACCCGCCGGTTCAAGCGCGACTACAAGCGGGAGTCGCGCGGCCGGCACCGGGCATGCCTCGATACCATCTTGGCCGGAGTCGTGGAGGCCCTGGCCAACGACCGACCGCTGGAGCCCCGGCACCACGACCACGCGCTGAGCGGTGAGTGGCGAGATTTCCGCGACTGCCACCTGAAGCCGGATCTGTTGCTGATCTACCAGAAGTCCGGGGCCGATATCCTCCGTCTGGTGCGCCTGGGCTCCCATTCGGCGCCAGGTCTCTGACGCTCACCCAAGTTCGCACCGAATCGCCAGCCGCGAGGTTGATCGCCCGCGGGGGACACCCGAATATGAGGCTCGTCTCGATGTCGCTCTTTCCCATTGACCGGATTCTTCGATGACCCAGCCGACCTCTTCGACCCGCTTCCCGTACCAGCTTCACAGCAGCTTCCTGGCCTGCATTCTCGCCGCCATCCTCACGACCGGTGTCACCCCCGCTCACGCCCAGGTGACCACCGGACAGCTGGACGCCCTGCGCCCCCGCAACATCGGCCCGGCCGTCATGAGTGGGCGGATCGTCGATCTGGCCGTGGCTGAGTCCGACCCCATCAAGTTCTACGTCGCCTCGGCGACCGGGGGCGTCTACAAGACCAGCGACAACGGCATCACCCTGGTGCCCGTCTTCGAGAACGAGGGCACCCACTCGGTGGGGGCGATCGCGCTCCACCAGCGGGACACCTCGATCGTCTGGGTCGGCACCGGCGAGCGGGCCAACCGGCAGAGCTCGTCGTGGGGCGACGGGGTGTACAAGAGCACCGACGGCGGCGGGACGTGGACGAACATGGGGCTTCGCGACAGCAAGCACATCGGGCGCATCGCGCTTCACCCGAACGATGCGGATCTCGTCTACGTCGCGGCGATGGGACACTTGTGGGGCTCGAACGACGAGCGCGGCCTCTACCGCAGCGCAAACGGGGGCGCGACCTGGCAGCGCATCCTCCACGTGGATGAAGACACGGGCGTGGTGGACGTGGCGCTCGACCCGGAGGACCCCGGCATCGTCTACGCCGCCACCTACCAGCGGCAGCGCCGCCCCTGGGGGTTCCACGGCGGCGGCCCCGGGAGCGCGCTCTACCGCAGCAGCGACGGCGGCGACACCTGGGATCGGCTGTCGGGGCCGGGGATCGCGCGCGGGCTCCCGGATGGGATCCTGGGACGCATCGGCATCTCCATCTACCGCAGCGACCCG